>JASKZU010000140.1 GCA_030147455.1 Planococcus sp. (in: firmicutes)
TATACACTCTTTCCCAGCTGTTGAAAAGAAGAACAAAAAGCCAAACCCATGACAGGTGTCATACTCACAAACAGACGTTTATGTCTTATGGAAAAGGTGGGTGAAGCGTAAGATGGGTTTATCAAGTACATTTCGTTTAGGAGGAAGACAGGGTATGAGCAAAGAAAAAACAGCACAGTTACGTAAGTTTGTCGCCCCTTTTGAGAAATCTGACGTAAAAGCGAGCGTTCAACAAATAGCCAATACAATTCCACCCTTTTTGATTCTTTGGTTTTTAGCATATCTGGCGCTTGGCGTGTCGGTTTGGCTGACAGTAGGAATTTCGATTATTGCCGCTGGATTTGTTGTTCGGATGTTCATTATTTTCCATGACTGCACACACGGGTCGTTCTTTAAAAACAAAAAAGCGAACGCAGTCGTTGGAACAATTACCGGGATATTAACCCTTTTTGCTTACGAGAAATGGAAACGCGAGCACTCAATCCATCACGCATCAAGCGGAAACCTCGATAAGCGCGGAGTCGGCGATATTTGGGTAATGACCATTGATGAATATGTACAAGCTTCTAAATGGGAACGTTTCAAGTACCGTATGTACCGCAACCCACTGGTCATGTTCGGGTTAGGGCCGTTATTCCTTGTCTTGATCTCCAGCCGTTTCAACCGCAAAGACGCACGTAAAAAAGAACGCAACAACACGTACCTGATCAACATCTCACTAGTTGTCCTGTACACAGTAATGATCTTGGCAATCGGATGGCAGGCATTTGTGCTGATCCAAGGCACGATCATGTTCACAGCCGGTGCGCTCGGCATTTGGTTGTTCTACATCCAGCATACATTTGAAGATGCATACTTTGAAGACGAAAGCGATTGGGATTATGTTAAAGCAGCAGTCGAAGGCAGCTCGTACTACGAATTGCCGAAAGTACTGCAATGGGTAACCGGCAATATCGGCTTCCACCATGTCCATCACTTGAGCCCGCGTGTGCCGAACTACAATCTAGAAAAAGCCCACGTTTCAACGCCGCCGTTGCAGCAGGCAACGACAATCAACTTGAAGACGAGCTTGAAATCGTTGAAGTATAAAGTCTATGATGAAGAAAACAAAACATTCGTGACGTTCGGGGCTATCAAGCATTTGCTTGGGGCTTCGCGGACAGCGTAGTCATAAAACAACCCAACTGTTCTGTCCCTGTAAATAGGGGCAGGGCAGTTTTTAGTGTCTGTTGTTTTGGGGGAGCCGGGCGGTTTAAGAAAGCTGGCGGCTTTGGTATGATGGAATGAAAGAAAACTTAGGAGGCAATTATGCAAAACTGGTATCAAATTTTCCCTCGCAATACATGGCTCAGCATCTATGCTTGGACGACTTTTTGCATTTTGCCGTTTTTTTTCATTTTCCGTTCTTCATCCTTTGCTGAAATTACGGCAGGCATCGTCCTGCTGGCAGCATTTTTTCTTGCTTACCGCTTGTCGTTCAGTTCAAGGTCGGGCATGGTATATGTATGGGTAAGTGTGGAAATGGCTATCAATGTAGCGATGATTTTAGTGTTTGGCTATGTATATTTAGCGATTTTTTTGGCGTTTTTTATCGGCAATATCCGTAGCAAGGTCGGTTTTTTCATTATTTACGGCCTTCATATCGGCACAACAATTGCAGCGATTATCGGCGGGCTGCTGGTTGATTTGGAATTATATTTGTTTCAATTGCCGTTTGTCGTGCTCAGTGTGCTTGGTGTTATTTTGTTGCCGTTCAATACATACAACCGGCATAAACGCGAAAAGTTGGAAGGTGCCTTGGAAGATGCGAACAAACGAATTTCGCAGCTTGTGCTTATTGAGGAACGCGAGCGGATCGCGCGCGATCTCCATGATACTTTAGGGCAGAAATTATCGTTGATCGGCTTAAAAAGCGACTTGGCGGGTAAATTATTAAACAAAGACCCGGAACGGGCTGCGGCGGAAATTCAAGATGTTCGCCAAACAGCCAGAACTGCGTTAAAAGAAGTGCGCGAACTGGTAACAGACATGCGGGGAACCAAGCTTGATGATGAACTTTTGCGCATCCAGCAGATTTTGAGGGCGGCCGATATCGATTTTGTTTTCTATGGCAGTGCAAAGCTCGACAATACGCCCCTATTGATGGAACATGTGCTGAGCATGTGCTTGAAAGAAGCCGTCACTAATGTCGTCAAGCACAGCGGTGCATCGCGCTGCACAGTGCTGATCAAGCAGTCGCGAAGCGAAATTTTAGTGCAGGTGCAAGACGACGGTGAAGGATTCGAAGGGGGCAGCACGTCGGTGCAGGGCAATGGGCTCGCCGGCATGAGAGAGCGGCTTGAATTTGTAAATGGCCAGGTAGATATCGAAATAATGGATGGCACAACATTAAATATTCGGGTGCCGAACGTCATTTTATATCAAAAAGCGGAAGGAGCAGACTCATGATTCGAATAGTATTAGCGGAAGATCAGCGCATGATGCTCGGTGCGCTTGGATCGTTACTGGATTTGGAGGAAGATTTGGAAGTGGTCGGCATGGCGCCAAACGGGGAAGAAGCTGTCCGGCTGGTAAGGGAATTGGATCCGGACGTATGCGTCATGGATATCGAGATGCCGATTAAAAGCGGCCTTGATGCAGCTGAAGAATTAAAAGACCATCGGTGCCATACGATCATTTTGACGACCTTCGCACGGTCGGGCTATTTTGAACGGGCAAGAAAAGCTGGTGTCAGCGGATATTTGCTGAAAGACAGCCCGAGTGAAGAATTGGGGACATCCATTCGGACCATTATGGACGGCCGGCGCATTTACGCTCCTGAACTGATTGATTTGGCTTATGCCGATACCAATCCACTGACGGAACGCGAGAGGCAAGTAATGGAGCTGATTGCAGAAGGGCGCAGCACAAAAGAAATTGCGGAAGCGCTCTTCATAACAACCGGTACAGTAAGAAATTATATTTCCACGATTCTGGATAAATTGGAAGCTGGAAACCGCATTGAAGCCATTGCACGCTTTCGCGAAAAAGGTTGAAAAAAGAAGCAGGACCCTTCGCGCAAATCGCTGGATCCTGCTTCGAGGAGTCAATCGTATAATGTTTCTTGAAGCTCGCCTT
>JASKZU010000141.1 GCA_030147455.1 Planococcus sp. (in: firmicutes)
TAGCTTTCCGCCATTCGACGAGTTCATGCTGCTCGATTTGCTTTTCAAGCTGTTCATCCCATGCCCCTATTCGAGTATTCCAAACGCGGGCGAAATAAAGATCTTGTTTACGGTCATACAGCTGAAATTCGATGCACGGGACAAAGCTGTCCTCAAGCTTCTCAAATTCCGTCACATCCGTGACGATGATTTGGAAGCCTTCCTCGGCGCTGTTTTTTTCTGCTGACAGCAGCTCAAAGATACATTCCGGATCTGCCTCTTTCACAACTGCATACCGATATGCGCCAAACTTTTGATGTTCTTCGAAAAGTTCCTCATCGATCAGCTCGTAGCTGTCGTGAACTGCACTAAACAAAACTTGAGCATCGTCTCCGTCCATTTCTTCTTCAAAAATACCCATTTCCAAATGAGCACGTCCTTTGTCTGTCAGCTGATAGCCTTTTGCATCCAGGCGAATCAACTGCGTCCGCTGCATCTTATCAATCAAGTCGCGGATAAACAATTCTTCGACCAATAGCATATCCGCCAACGCGGCAGCTCTGCGAATGTCGGTTTGCTGAAACGCCAGCAGCAGCATTTTCATCAGAATATCCATTTGGAAACGCTTGGCCTGGCTGTAGAAAACGGTATAAGAAAAAACCGGCAATTGCCAAACCTGTTCTTTTAAAATCGTTACGTCCAAGTTTGAAGTGACGTTAGCCCTCAACTCGTTTTTCAATTTGTTCACCCGTTCATCCCTCCTGCAGCACCTTTAACCCATTTTTCTTTTCCACAACATCCAGCACACGCCGGTACATCCGCCTGGTTTCTTCTTTCTTGGCGCGCTCCGCGAACATGCGGCTGCTTCCGACCATCACCAGCAATTGCTTGGCGCGCGACAACGCAACGTTCAAGCGGCGATAATCCTTGGCAAAGCCGATATCGCCTCGTTCGTTTCGGTTGTTGCGCACCATGCTGAGGATGATGATTTCCATCTCGCTTCCTTGGAAACGGTCGACCGTCCCCGTGCGGATCAGCAAATGCGGCAAGCGCAATTCCTGGTCAATCATGCGCTGAAGCCGTTTGACCTGCTCTCCGTAGAATGAGATGACACCGACCGTCTTCAGTTCGTCTGCGCCGATGCGCCCTGCAGCCTTCGCTTCTGCGGCCGCTTCGTTCAGCTCTATCAGGAGGCGGCTGATTTCTGCCAGCTCTGACGGATTGTATAAGCTTTTTCCGCCGCTCATGCGCTCCTCGAAAAAGGCCGGTTCGTTCGGCAAATCCAGCCACATAAGGTGATGTTCGCGTTTAATGGACGCCGACTCAAGGAAATGGTCGCGCTCGTTGTCCGAGTCGAGCAGCCCGCATTGCAATTTGACACGGTCATGCGCATAAAACGGCGCGATCGTTTCCATAATGTCTTCATGCATCCGGTACTGGATGGCCAGCATCGTCTTGTTGGTTTCCGGCAGATTTTTGTACAGCCGTTCAAACAGTGATTCTTCCAGCAGCTTTTCAAGCTCGCGCTTTTCTTCAAAGCCGCTGTTTTCTTTGATCATTTCTTCCAGCGTCTCCTCAAGCGTATCGTTTCCAAGCAGCGGCGGCAGTTGATGATGGTCCCCGACCAAAATTACTTTCTTGCCTTTGAGCATCGGCAGCAGCAGTTCCGGCGGCGTTGCTTTGGATACTTCATCGATGATCACTACATCAAATACGGGATAATTGTCGATAAAATCTTTTCGCGCCGAGGCGACGCAGGTGGTCCCGATGACATTGGCGTGCTTGATGTAGAGTTTTCGAATTTCGTCCAAATCGTGGTCGCTCGCAGATTCGAGCAAGTCCAGCCATTGCTTTTGAACTGACTGCAGCAGCGGCAGGTTTTTTTGCTCCTGCTTGAGCGATTCTTGGTCGAACGACAAACTAGCCAGCTGTTTCGCCGTTCTTTCGTATTCGGCTTCCGGGTCGGCGGATAGTTTATCGTTTACCGCTTGTAATTCGCTCTCGCTCCGTGCAATCTGTTCTGCCAGCTGGGCTATGTGCAAATCGGTTTCGCTCATTTTCGTCTCAAGTGTTCGGAGTGCGCCAGTTTCGGCGACGAGTTCTGCACGCTTGCGGGCCAGGTTTTTTTCTGCTTGCTCGGACGAACTTCTGGTTTCGTTGAGCTGTGCAAGTTCTGCTCTTGCTTCGGCCAATGCCGCTTCAATATCAGGCGGGATGGAAATTGAAACAGCCAACTGCCTGATTGACTGCTCCAGCTGCATTAGTTCGCGGCGTTTTTCCTCCATCTGTCCGAGCCCCTGTTCATCGAGCAGAAGAAATTGCTGGCGCTGCTTTTGAAGTTCACTGCTGAGCGCCCGTTTCAATTGGCCGAACGCCCGCTTTGATTCTTCCACATACACGTCGACCGATTTCAGCATTGCTCCTCTTCGCCATATATCATTTTGGCGCTTGTACAAGCCGGTCAATGCTTTTACGAGGACAGTTGAGTCTATATGCTGGGAACTTTTCAATAAGCTGCGCAGTTTTTCGAGAAATTGTGCGACGTCTGCTGAAGTGAACGATTCGCCTTGGGCCAATGCACGTTCTTTCACTGATTCTAATGGAAGTCCGGACGGCGCCAGGAGCTTTTCTACATAAGAAATAGCTGCTGCTACGCTGGCGTTCGCCTCTTCAAGCTTTTTGCGCTCTGGTACTTTGTCCCGGATCATATCCAGTTTGCTGATTGAAAACGTTATGGCAGGCACTTCTTCGATTTGCTGCTCTGCCATCACCTGCAGAAGGCTATCCACTTTTTTCATGCTGTCGATTGCCTCTAGCACGGCGTTTTTTTGATTGGCCAACTCCATCGCTTTGTCCCGTTTTTGCTCCACGTTTTCCATCTCACGCTGCACGTCCGCTAATTGCCGTTCCATCTGCTTTACTTGGGCTGCGCGTTTTAGCTGTTCAATTGTTTCTTTTATCCTTTTTTCTTCACTATCGAACCAGGCGGCGTCTTTGCTGCTGCCGAGCAGTTCCTGCAGTTTGCCGGCGGATGCTTCGAGCATGCTGATGTTTTCTATAATTGTTTGCTTTTCTTGAAACGCCTGTCTTTTTTGAAGCTCGTTTGCTTCAAGCTTGCGGTGCAGGCGGCCGAGGAGCGCGTTCAGTTCTTCGTGCTTTGTCTTTGCTGCTTTTTTGTCTTCCACTACCCGTTTTAACTGTTCAAAGACCGGCTGCAATGCTGCATACGCATGCTCCGCTGCTTTTAATTCTTCAGATACTTTTGCTTCACGGATTTTGCGCGCATCATATTGCGCCGTGACTTCCTTCAGCGTATGGTCTTTCCAATACTGGCCGACATTTTCCTCGATAAACTTTTTGCCGTCTTCTTCGATGCTTTCAGTCCGGCCGACACGCAGGATGCGGATGTCTTTATGCGCCAGCAAACGTCCGAGCGCGTTGTCGACGGCCAAATTGGACTGCGATGCCACCAATGTCCGCAAGCCTTTTTTAGCATTTTGCAGGCAGATCTCTGCAATGACTGTCGTCTTGCCGGTTCCCGGAGGCCCTTGAATCACATATAAATCTTCAGCCGACATTGCGCCTGTAACGGCTTGCTGCTGAAATTCGTTCAGTCTGCTGTGAAACGACAGCTTTTCCAAATTCCGGAGCGGTGCCACAGCCGGTTTTTCTTCAAAGAGCAGGCGGTCCAGCTGCGGATTTACAGCAAGCCCCTTTTCCAGATTCGTAAATCCTTGGCGCAGCCTGCGGATTTGGCTGAGTGCCGCAAAATTGCTGAACACAGCCTCTTTTTTGGGAAGCGCATGCCCTTTCTCGCGAAGCTGTTTGATGATATACGAATTGAGCTCTACTTCGACCGTCCGGTTTTTCGCTTTTGTAACGGTACCGACATCGCCCTCAATGCCAGTAAGCCGTACACTTAAATTCCGCAAGTTTTTCCATTCGGTTTCGTTCATGCGGCAGCCGCTCAGTGTAATGCGGCTAAAGTCGTGGCTGAACGCCAGGCTCGCATAGCCTGTTTTAATATCTGGAATATCCATGCCCTGTTCCTGAATTTTTAAATAGCCTTCCCAGCTGGAGATGCGCTTTTTCACATAATCCGAGCGTTCTTTTGCCGGCGTCATCCGGTTGATTAAGTTAATGAACGCGACCGGCACCGGATCTCTCGAATTATTGAAAACGATTGATTCTTCGCGCTGCCAGGTTGTCCCGAGTGCCTGGTAGGCTTTCCTCAGCGTCACATTTGTTGCGAGCAGCTGATGATTGGCGAACACGCAATGCAGGACAATCAATTGGCCTGTTTCTGTTCCCATCAAGCGGCCCGATTCTTCAACACTTAAAAAAAGCGCCACGGAAAGAGAACCGTCCGCTGTTTGCGGATAGCGTTCGATAAACACGCGAAATGGTTTATCTGCCATAAAAAAGGAGCGTTCGCTGATGCCGAACCCTCTCATTTTTTCTGAAGCGGTTTTAGTCAAACGTAAAGACGTTTTATATGTGGTTGTCTGTGTTGTCGCCATATGATCACCTGTTCTGTCAAACTGAAACTGCAACTTAACTTTTTTCTTTAATCATCTATCCTCTAATAATAGCATCCGGGAAGGCAGATTGTTTTCTGAACATATGAATTTTATAGGAAACCTGGGATTGTGCCGTTCGTCTCGCTGTTGTTACCCGTCTATCGCTTTCATCAATTCATGGATTTTTCTCACTGTGTTTACGTTGCGGATCGTCACCAGCCGGTACAGCGCGCTGCCGACAATTTTCGGCATGCCGCTCTTTGACGCCAGCTTTCGGTCAATTGACCACAGAACAGCACCGGGCACATAGATGACAAAGTCAATATCGAGTTTTGACGGCAAATCATCGAGCACGCTTTTACCATCTATCTGTTCCCATAAAAACAGCACATCGCTCTTCAATCGTTCGTCGTTGGTCCAGTCTTCAGGAATCGCTTCAGCAATCCGGTCAAATTCCTCGGATGTATAAATAAGCACGCGGATCGAAAGCCCGAACTCGGAGAGTATAGCCGCTTCCACGACAGAAGTCATATCCATTTTCGAACGCTCGTCTTGAAAGATGATGTTGCCAGAGTTAATATACGTTTTCACCGAATCCATTCCTGCTCTTTCGAAAGCTTCTTTGAGTTGTTTCATGCTCACTTTGTTTTTGCCGCCGACATTGATGCCTCTCAGCAGTGCTGCATAAATCATGGCTTTGCTCCTTTCTTTTAACTCCAATGCTTTAATCTTAATCCGTGTTTCTTCTATATTATAGTAAACTGATTAAAAGCACTCGGCCGGCTTCGCATGAATCTTTTGACGAATTTACCCAGCAAGGCGTAGAGTAAAAGAAACTGATGCAAAGGAGCAATTAGCATGAACAAAGTTCCATTGATTGTAACAACCGATTGGCTCGAAGCGAACTTAGATGACCCGGATTTGCGAGTGGTCGACGCGACAGTCTTTATGCAATTTCCAGAAGGCGGCGGACCGCCGAATGTTGAATCCGGCAAAGCATCTTACGAACAAGGACATATTCGTGGTGCAGTGTTTGCCGATTTGACCGGGGCACTGTCGGATCCAAACTCCGACCTCCCGTTTACCGTGCCAAAACGCGAGCCATTTACCGAACATCTCACACAGCTCGGCATCGGCGATAACACTTACACAGTCATTTACGACCAAAACGCGCTTGTCGGTGATTCGGTTGCTGCTTCCTACTGGGCTTCACGCCTTGCCTGGCAAATGCGTTATGAAGGATTTGAGAACATTGCCGTATTGGAAGGCGGTTTGCAGAAATGGCTGGCAGAAGGACGCGAAGTCACGACGGAAACAACTACACATTCCAAAGCTTCTTTCAGTGGAAAGCGCCGCGACGACATGCTTGCATCCAAAGAAGATGTCCAACAAGCGCTCCATGACGAACAGGTCGTGCTGATCAATAGTTTGTCTGCTGATGACCATGAGTCCGGCCATATTCCGAACAGCCACAACGTCTTTTTTGGCCAGCACGCGGATGCAAACACGAAAGCCATATTGGGTGAAGAACAGCTGCGAGCCTCTTTTAAAGCAGCCGGCGCACTAGATCCGAATAAAAAAGTCATCACGTATTGCGGTGGAGGAATTGCTGCAACGTGGACTGCGCTCGTATTAAACCGGCTCGGACAGCCGAATGTCGCCGTTTACGATGGATC
>JASKZU010000145.1 GCA_030147455.1 Planococcus sp. (in: firmicutes)
TCTCAAGTGATGATGGCCGTCAATTTGGGAACACGGGGAATCGATGCTGCGAGAAACCTGATTGAATATACAAATCACCCCGGCGGTACATACTGGAGCGACTTAAGAAAGTCGCACGGTTATGAAACACCCCACAACATCAAAACATGGTGTCTTGGAAACGAAATGGATGGGCCATGGCAAATCGGCCAAAAAACAGCGCATGAATATGGAAGGCTGGCAAAAGAAACCGCCAAAGCAATGAAGCTCGTGGATCCGTCCATTGAATTGGTCGTCTGCGGCAGCTCGAACTCCGAGATGCCGACTTTCCCGGAATATGAAGCGACAACGCTCGATCATACTTACGAAGAAGTGGATTACATTTCGCTTCATCAATACTACGGCAATAACTCGAACGACCCGGCCAACTACTTGGCGAAAAATATGGACATGGACTATTTTATCAAAACGGTCATTTCCACATGCGACTATATTAAAGCGAAAAAACGCAGCAAGAAAACGATGAACTTAAGTTTTGACGAGTGGAATGTCTGGTACCACTCGAAAGAAAGCGATCTAAAGATCGAACCTTGGACAATCGCGCCTCCTCAGCTCGAAGATCATTACAACTTTGAAGATTCGCTATTGGTGGGCAGCATGCTCATTACATTCCTCCAGCATGCAGACCGGGTGAAGATGGCGTGCCTGGCGCAATTGGTGAATGTCATTGCACCGATCATGACCGAGAACAACGGAAGATCATGGAAGCAGACGATTTTCTACCCGTACATGCATGCTTCTCTTTACGGCAGGGGGATTTCGCTTCAGCCGATTATGAATTCCCCTAAGTATGACAGTAAAGAATTTACTGATGTCCCATATATTGACTGTGCTTCAGTGTATAATGAAGAAACAGAAGAAGTGACGATCTTTATGGTAAACAAGCATCTCCAGGAATCGATTCCTGTCACATGCAATGTTCAAAGCTTCGAAGGCTACCGCCTGGTTGAGCATATTGTATTAGAGCACGACGATTTGAAAGCGGTTAACACAGCCAGCGATCAAGCCGTTTCTCCGCATGCGAATGGCAATGCGCAGCTAAAGGATGGAACCCTGGAGGCCAACTTATCGAAAACGTCTTGGAATGTAATCCGCATCAAGAAGGAGAATTGATTCGCCTGGCACACTAAAGGAGGTGGCCTTGTAGGCATTGAAATGAATCCGTCAAGCATACTAGTCACAAGGGGAAGCTCAAAATTATTAAAAAACAAGGGGGATTTACTTTGAAGAAACTTACTGGTTTTATGTTGCTGATCTTGGCATTGATCTTGGCCGGCTGCGGTGGGGGCGGAGGCTCTGATAGCGATGCTGCGGGAGCAGATGCAACTGTTTCTGTAGGGGATGACATCGAAGGCGCTACTGAATTAAGCTTCTGGACATTCAATGAACTGCACATGGATTTGTTTGAAGATTCCGCAACACAATGGAATGAAGAAAACCCGGACAAGCCAATTAAATTGAATGCGCAAACATATCCATTCGATCAGATGCACAACAACTTATCATTGGCCCTTCAGTCTGGAACCGGCGCGCCGGATTTGGCTGATATTGAAATCAGACAGTTTTCTAATTTCCTGAAAGGCGACGTTCAGCTGGAGCCGCTGAATGAATATGTCGAGCCGGAACTTGAGAATAACGTTGAAGAACGCTTTAACTTGTACAAAAAAGATGACAACTACTACGGCATTGACTATCACGTAGGAGCTGCCGTGATGTACTACAACCAGGAAATCATGGACGAAGCAGGCGTTGATATCGATTCGATCATCACTTGGGATGACTATGTAGAAGCTGGCAAAAAAGTTAAGGAAGTTACAGGGAAATCAATGACAACAGTCGAAACGACAGAGCAGTTCACTTTGTTCCAATTGATCAGCCAACGCGGATCCAACTATTTTGACGAAAACGGTGAAGTCATCATGGACAATGAAGAAAATGTGGAAGTGCTGCAATTCCTTCATGACATGATGTACAAAGACGAAATTGCACAAGCAACGCCAGGCGGTTTCCACCACGCTGAAGAATATTATGGCTTTATGAACGACGGCGGAGCTGCTTCTCTTATGATGCCGATTTGGTACATGGGCCGCTTTATCGATTACATGCCGGACCTTGAAGGCAAAATGCAAATCAGACCTCTTCCGGTTTGGGAAGAAGGCGGCAACAGAACAGCAGGCATCGGCGGGACAGCTACTGTAGTCACAAACCAAAGCGAGTCGGCTGATCTTGCAAAAGAATTCCTTGCCTACACGAAACTGACAGAAGAAGCGAACGTGAAATTGTGGACGGTTCTAGGATTCGATCCGCCAAGATTCGACGTTTGGGACAACGAAGAAATGAAAGCGGATAACAAATATTACTCGTATTTCCACGACGGCATTTTCGATATGCTTTCTGAAATCAAAGGCGAAATTGCACCGATCTACTACACGCCTGAATACAGCAGTGCCCAGCAGGAAGTAGAAAGCACTGTATTGTACAGCGTCTTGGTAGAACAAAGAAAAACACCGCAGGAAGCTTTGACAGAAGCGGCGGATGCAGTGAAGAGCAGACAAACAGAGTAACAGACACAAGTTGAAAGAGGAGCCTGGGCTGCCAAGTTTAGATGGCAGTCCTGGGTTTTCTTTTGAAAACTGCTGAAAAAAGAGACTGAGTACAAAAGGAGGATTGAAAATGGTAAACGATCCTATAACAGACAAGATAGAAGAATCGTCCAGAGAACGAGTTTATAAAAAACCGGGAAAATTGGCTTTCTTAAATTCGAAAAAAGTTGCACCGTATGTGTTCATATCACCTTTTATTCTGTCCTTCCTGATTCTGACCCTTTACCCTGCGATCCAAGCATTCATCATGAGTTTCCAGCGGGTGCTGCCCGGCAATGTTGAATTCATTGGACTCAGCAATTACGAGAGGGTTTTCAACCCCACTTTTTATCTGGCGCTGAAAAATACGACCATCTATGTGATCCTTACTGTGGTCATTTTAGTGGTCATCCCGATTCTACTGGCCGTGTTTTTAGATTCCAAATTGGTCAGGTTCAAGACGATCTTCAGAGCTTCGCTGTTTATCCCATCGCTGACATCCATCATCGTGGCAGGTACCATTTTCCGCATGATGTTCGGCGAGTCGGATTCAGCCGTAGCAAACCAAGTGGTCGGATTTTTCGGCCTGGAAGCCATCGACTGGCGGTATAATTCCTGGTCGGCGATGTTCCTGATGGTCACACTCGCTTCCTGGCGATGGATGGGAGTCAACGTGCTTTATTTCCTCGCTGCTTTGCAAAGCGTGCCGAAAGAGCTGTATGAATCTGCAGATATAGACGGAGCCAACGTCTTCAAGAAATTCCGTTATGTCACATTGCCGTTTTTGAAGCCGATCACGATATTCGTAGTTACCATTTCCATCATCAACGGTTTCCGGATGTTCGAGGAAAGCTTTGTTTTCTGGCAGACAAGCTCACCGGGGAATATCGGCCTTTCCGTTATCGGCTATATTTACCAGGAAGGCATCCAGCAGAACGATCTGGGCTTCGGGGCAGCAATCGGGATTATCCTGATGCTGATCATCTTCACCGTCAGCTTTATCCAGCTGATCCTTACTGGAGCTTTCAAAAGGAGCGATGAATAAATGAAGAAGAACAATAAAGCGTTAAAGTGGATCGTCAATCTATGTTTTGTCTTTATTTCGTTTATAGCTCTGTTTCCCGTGTTCGGTTTGATCGTGTCTTCTTTCCGTCCGTCATCTGATTTGATGCGGTCAGGCATGAGTTTGACGTTCAAATTCAGTGATTTAAGCTTAAGCAACTATATGTTTATCTTTACACAAGCCGATTCGTACTGGCAGTGGTACATCAACAGTTTGATCGTGTCTTCGCTGATCATCGTTTTATCC
>JASKZU010000151.1 GCA_030147455.1 Planococcus sp. (in: firmicutes)
GCCATCGCTTATGCTAAAGAAGGGGCACGTGTCGTGGTCGGCTATTTGGGCGACGACGAAGGCGCCGGAAAAACATTGGACTTGATCAACCAATATGGGGGCGAAGGGCGTGTTTTGGGCGGAGATCTCAGCGAGTCGGAAAACTGCAAGCGGCTTGTCGAATTTACGCTGAAAGAATTCGGGTCGTTGGATATTGTCGTCAACAATGCCGGCTATCAATATCCGCAGACGTCGCCGCTTGATATTGACGACGATCAACTGGAAAAGACGTTTGGCATCAAAGCATTTGCCATGTTTTATCTGGTTCGTGCGGCTTTGCCGCACTTGAAAAAAGGTTCGCGCATCATCAATACGGCATCGATCAATGCTTACCGCGGACATTCGGATTTGATTGATTATTCGGGTGCGAACGGAGCGATGGTCGCCATGACCCGAGCGCTCGCCCGCCGTCTTGTGCGCGAGGAAATTGCGGTCAACGGCATTGCGCCTGGCCCGATCTGGACTCCGCTTATCCCGAAAACATTCGGCCATTTGAATCCGGATGTTGAAGAAGGATTTGGGGAAGATGTCCCGGCAGGGCGTCCTGGACAGCCGTATGAGCTGGTAAAAGCTTACGTGTTTTTGGCTGATCCTCAAAATTCCTATATGACCGGCCAGTTTTTGCATATGAATGGCGGCGACTATATGTCAACTTGACGCATGGGATATCCCATGCGTTTTTTTGTAGAATTTTTCTAAGCCTCAGCTATTATGGTAAACTTCCGGTAAGAGGTGGAGCAGATGACAAAAACAACAGGATTTATCGCTATGCTGGTATTGTTATTAGCTGGCTGCACGCCGGCCGGAAACGATGCTGCAAGTTCTTCAGGAAACTCCCAAGCGGCACCTGCCGAGGGTGAACCGGAAACAGAAGAAACGACAGGACTCACGGTTCATTATATTGATGTCGGCCAAGCGTCTTCTGCTTATCTGGAATGGGACGGCTACTCGATGCTTATCGACGCCGGTGATTGGAATTCCAGCGACGTGCTGAAATATTTGGATGAGCAAGAAGTAAAGAGCCTCGACGTCGTAGTCGGCACCCATCCCGACTCGGATCACATTGGCCAATTGGCGCGTGTTATTGAAACGCGTGAAGTGGGAGAAGTGTGGATGTCCGGCAACAGCAGTTCCTCTAATACGTTTACCCGTGCGCTGGAAGCGATTGATGAGGCCGATGTCGCCTATGAGGAACCGCGCCGCGGAGATGCTTATGATATTGGCCAGCTGAAAATCAGTGTCCTGCATCCGGGCGATTTGAGCGGTGATGTGAACAGCGATTCGTTGTCATTCCGGATTACTTACGGTGATACGGCGTTTGTTTTTACAGGCGATGCAGATCTAAAAGCAGAGCGCGAAATGGTGGCAAGTGGATTGGCATTGGACGCTGATGTACTGCTGCTTGGCCACCACGGTTCCAATACTTCCAGCGGACAATCTTTTTTGGAGGCGGTTGGTCCGGATGTGGCCATCTATAGCGCCGGTTCTGACAATCCGTATGGGCATCCATATGCTGAAGTGCTGGCTGCGGCTGAAAACACAGGAGCCGAAGTTTATGGAACAGACGTCAACGGCACCATCATCGTTGAAAGTGACGGCAAGGAGTACACCGTATCTGCAGCACGGGACGGCGTCACAAAAGAAGGCAGCAACCGCTGCATCGATGTGAACCGGGCTTCTTCTGCCGAACTTGCTGAATTGGCAGGCATCGGTGAAGTGTTGGCAGGTGCAGTCATTAAGGAACGGCCGTTTGAAACGCTCGATGAGTTGACGCGCGTTCACGGCATCGGCCAAGGAAAGCTCGATGGCTTGAAAGAACAAGGCTTGGCATGTATAGGGGAGTGAGTAGATGAGAAGCGTTTTGGATCGTTTTGAAGAAGGTTTGGCTGTCCTGATTGCCGAACAGGCGGGGCGCGAATTTCATGTGCCGCTCCGCTATTTGCCTGATGGCAGCAAGCCGGGCATGTGGTTCGTCTTGACCGTGGAAAATGGAACAGTGGTGGACATGGAAGTGGATACAGCGAGCAGCGAAGCGCAAAACAATAAAGCTAAACAGCTGACAGAACGCCTGCGGGCGAAAAAAGCGGGCAGCCGCTTCAAGCGAAAGTGAATACAAAAAGGACGGAGACTTTGTCTCCGTCCTTTTTTAAGCTATCGAGAAACCTTGGCAGCTTTTTTTGGTCCGTTCCAGCCGGACGCGTTCCGCGGGCACTGCCTTAGCCGCTTCGTCGCTGTTGCTCCTGCAGGGTCTTCGGCTCGCGCTGCTCCCGCTGGAGTCGCCGGCTTCCACTCCTCTGCGAGATTTTTTACGCTCTCTTCAATATGAGGTTTCTTTTTCATGCCTGAGCTACCTTTACCCATTAAGAAGTAGGCTTACTCTGCACTCTGAAAAAGGACGGAGACAAAGTCTTCGTCCTTTTTATACAGCAGGTGTATTTTCAGTCAATTCGAGGTGATAGACTGCGATTTTATTGCCTTCATAAAGGTTGGTTGTATCGGTAAAATAGTTGGTGATCGATGCATCAAAGGTCAGGCCTTCTTCTGGGAGGCGGACTTTAAAATTTATTTCATACAGCAGTACGGCTATATCATGATATGCCTCGCTTGTCACTTGAAAGTCACAAGCAACGTGTCTGCGCCCATCTTCCAGAAGGCTGATGTA
>JASKZU010000211.1 GCA_030147455.1 Planococcus sp. (in: firmicutes)
CCCTTTCCCGTAACGCACGATTACTCCGTTTTTCATCAATTCCTGGTAAAGCTCTTCGCCGTTTTGGCCCAATTTAACGAGTACAAAGTTCGCCATGCTCTTTGTATATTCAAGGCCCAGTTCGTCGAACGCCGCATACAGCGAATCGCGTCCCGCGCCGTTTATCGAACGCGACTGTTCCACGTGTTGATCGTCTGCTACTGCGGCTGTCGCGGCAAGCTGCGCCAGCGAGTTCACATTAAACGGCTCTTTGACTTTCAAAATGGATTGAATGATCGAGTGCGCCGCAATTCCAAAACCGACCCGCACGCCTGCAATGCCGTAAATTTTCGAGAACGTCTTCAAAGTTAAAATTGGATAGCCTGCCTCGATAAACTCAATCCCGTCTGTATAATCATCTGCTTCAGCATAATGGCTGTAGGCAGCATCAAATACGACCAATATATCACCGACTGCCTCCAATAACTTTTCCACATCCTGCTTGCCCATGTATGTACCTGTCGGGTTGTTTGGCGAGCAAATATAGATAACTTTCGTCCGGGCAGTCACTGCGCCGATCATGGCGTCTACATCAAACTCAAAATTGCCTTTGAACGGCACTTTAACGACTTTCGCACCCATAATATGTGCACCAAAATCATATTCACTGAACGATGGATCCGGAACGATAATTTCATCGCCTGGCTCGAGAAATGCTTCCGAGATGAGCGTAATCAATTCATCTGCCCCGTTTGTCGGAACGACCTGGTTTTTCTCTACTCCGTGGGCGGAGGCGATCGCTTGCTTCAAATCATTTGCATCAGCGTCCGGATAACGGTTCAAGCCGAGCAAGCCCTGCTGAATCGCTTCGACCGCTTTTTTCGAAGGCCCAAGCGGATTTTCATTTGAAGCCAATTTGATGACGCGCTCCAAACCTAATTCTTCCTGGACTTCCCAGATCGGCTTTCCTGGTGAGTAGGGTTGAATATGATCCAACGTTTTCCGTGCTTTAATATTTTCCAAATTTGCCATGTCTAGACCCCCGGTCAACTAGTTTATGTACATAAGTATAAATCCCACAAGCAATCATACCATTAAAATCTGTTTTTACTGATTTTTTAGAACTGGCTTTATAATGCAGCATATTCAATGCTGCTGAAATAATACCTTCTATTATTGCAGAAAAACCGCCTGTCGGAAAGGCCGATGGTCTAGTATTTGAAACCCTTCCGTAAATGTGGTTTACTTTAACGAGACTGACGAAAGAGGAGTTTTTAGATGATTAAAAAGATGACGTTTATATTTGCACCGTTTGCCCTTGCTTTAGTGCTCGGTGCTTGTTCCGATAATGAAGAGCCTGCCGCAGGCGAAGAAACCCCTGCCCCTGAAACCGAACAGGCACAAGAAACAGCCCCAAGTGAACCAGCCGAACCAGCCGAACCGGCTGAACCTGCTGAGTCGGCCCTCGAGCTGCCTGAAGAAGATGAAGTTGTTGCGGTCGTCAATGACGAAGAAATTCAAGGCAAAGTTTACAACAGCGTTGCCCGTGAGCTTGAAAATTCACTTGCTACGCAAGGACAGGATCCTTCAACAGAAGAAAACCTGAAAATGATCCAGGACGAAGCGATGTCTGTTGTAGTTGGCAATGCTGTCCTGCTTCAGGATGCAAAAGAAAAAGGATATGAACCAGATGAAGCAGTGGTTGAAGAGCGCCTGGGAGAACTGAAAGCCAGCTTTGATGATGAAGATGCTTATAATGAAGCTTTGACACAGGCTGGTTTTACAGCAGAAGAAATGGAGTCGCAACTGCGTGACCAGCTCGTTTACCAAAGCTATATCGAAGAAGAAATCGACACTCCTGAAGTTACTGACGAAGAAGTACAGGAAGCTTACGACGGTTTTGCCGAAAGCTCTGAAGAAACACCGGAATTTGAAGAAATGGAACCGATGATCCGCCAGTCGCTAGAAGAACAGAAAAAACAGGAAGCTACTCTTGCACGCGTACAAGAATTGCGTGAGTCTGCTGATATCGATACCAAGATCTAAAAAAACCCCGCCGAAATTCGGCGGGGTTTTCACTTAGGCTAAATAAATGCTGGGTTACCCTTCGATTCGTTCTTTGCAAAATGCGAGGATTTCTTGTTCTTCTTCTTCATCCAAAGCAAAATCAAGCGACTGCTCGGTTTCCGTATCGATAAATTGATAGCCGGCAATGCGCGTTGTTTCTTCTTCAACCGCCAGGATCAGCCTTAGGTCCAAACCACCCGGGCGATACAATTCATCTTCTTCATCGAATTGGATTGCCATCGTATATTCGTACCGGTCACCTTTCAGGATACCGGTCGGATCGTTTAATTTTTCTACTTCATAGTTAATAATTTCCATTGCTGCACCTCCATACTTTCATTTTAGCTTGCGGGCGTCCGTTTGGGTAGCCTAGGAGTTTAACGCCCGAAATTAAAGGGAAACCACAAGCAGACACTAAATGAGGAGTGGATTTTCAATGAACGTATTAGTAATTGGAGCAAACGGCCAAGTGGGCCGCAACATTATTGAGGAATTATCCAATAAGGGACATCAAGCCATTGCCATGGTCAGAAAAGAAGAGCAGCGCAGTGAAATGGAACAGCGCGGCGCCAACAAAGTGGTCATCGGTGATTTAGAAGAAGACTTCAGCCATGCCTTTGAAGGGGCGGACGCGGTTATTTTTGCAGCTGGATCAGGTCCGAAGACCGGCCCGGACAAAACCTTGACGATTGACCTGTGGGGAGCCGTCAAATCTGCACACTATGCAAAGGAAAAAGGCGTCAACCGCTTTGTACAGCTCGGTTCTGTCGGTTCTGACAACCCTGATGGAGGCGGCGAGAAAATGAAGCCGTATCTTGTCGCCAAGCGCACAGCAGACGACTTGCTTCAAGTGAGCGGGCTCGACTATACAATCGTTCGCCCAGGCCCTTTGTCGGACGACGAAAAAACCGGCCATATCGAAGCTTCCGCTTCAGGCTTTGAATCGTTTGAAGGACGCTCGATTCCCCGTGCCGATGTGGCACAGGCGCTCGTTGAAGTTATCGACCGCAAAAATACTTACGGAAAAGTATTCGAAATTCTTCAGGGCGAAGCGGAAACTGCACAAGAGCTCGACAAACTGTAAGCCCGCAAGGCATGGCATTCGCGCTATTTCTATGGTAAACTGACTGTACGATAATAGAGGACGTGATAACATGATTAATATTCAACCACCAAAAGCCGACATTACCATCGTTCAGCGAAAGCAGGACATTCAAGGCGACGAAGCGGTCATCAAGCCGATTTACGGCTTTATCGATTTGCATGAAATCCCGCGCGACAAAGGCGGCATCATTCAATTTTTCAACCACAGCGGTGAACTATTGTTTGTCGGCAAAGCCCGTAAATTGCGCCAGCGCGTGAAAAAGCATTTTGAAGACAACGTCTCGCCATTGAAAAACCACCGCGATGAAGTCCATCGCATTACTGTTTCTATCGTAGAAGATCCGATGGAACGTGAAATCTACGAAACATACCTGATTAATACAGCTCAGGCAAAATACAACGTCGACAAAGCGTTTTACCGCGACTGATTTAAAAACGGATGCTCCCCAAAAAGAGCGTCCGTTTTTTCTTTTTCACTTATTTTGCTGCTTGTCTGGCAACGAACATGACCAAGTTGCGATTTCCAGGTTTTGAGTGTTTCCGAAAAAGGAATAGAACTGTAAAATCTTGTTTTTCTGGAGGAACTTTTTATGTCTACCGATACGAAACAAATCCCAGCGGCTTTTTGCCGCAGTGAATACGATACGCT
>JASKZU010000218.1 GCA_030147455.1 Planococcus sp. (in: firmicutes)
ACGAAGAAATTTCTGTTGTCAGTAAAGATAAGAAGGAAGTGGAACAAGTAACAGAAGAAACCGGTACACAAGCGGCAGAAGGCGCAGCGGCAGGAGCGGCAGCAGGCGGGGCATTGGGAGGCCTAGGCGGCGTGCTTGCAGGACTCGGGGCACTCGCCATACCGGGCATCGGCCCGATTGTTGCAGCCGGACCGATTGCAGCCGGTCTTACCGGAGCTGCGGCCGGAGCAGGTGTCGGCGGTTTGACAGGGGCGCTCGTGGGGCTGGGAGTGCCGGAAGATGAAGCACGAGATTACGAAACGCAGTTCAAAGAAGGCCGCATTCTCGTATTGCTTGAAGACGACGATTATACGCCGCATGTAAACGACGGCAGCGCAAATGCTTTTAATGAAGCCGATGAGCCGTTGATAGGCAACGACCGCACGACGACCATTCGCGGTGATCGCGGGCCAGGATCTGACCGTTTATAAACCAATAGAAACCCCGAAAGGCTAGGTGCCTTTCGGGGTTTCTTGCTGTTCACTGATAAACGCCGGAAGCGGGAAATCCTTGAATTCCTCAGGATGAATCAATTTTCCGAGATTGATCGCGCCTTCAATCAGCCGCGGGGAAGGGCGGCAAAACAAAGCTTCCTCCATAACATGGATGTTTTCAGCTGCTTTCATTTTCTGTGTGCCGTCCCGCTTTAATATGAGTTCGGGTTTGACTTTGGCCGTCAATACGCCGACCCAGGCAAGCAGGATGTAATCTGGATCTCGTTTTAATACATCTTGCCAATCGGTTTGAATATTGGCGCTCTCAATATCTTCAAAACAGTTTTTGGCACCGATAAGCCGGCTCATCTCACTCAGCCAGTTGATGGCGCCGGGTGTAAATATCGGCTTTGGCCACCATTCCCAGTAAAGCGAAGGAGCAGAAGCCGTTTTATTGCCGCGCGTTGCCAGCTCGGCTAAGACATTATCGTATGCTTCGAGCAACAGGGCTGCATCTAAATGAATTGCGTTTGCAACAAACTCAAGGTCGTTGCGGATGTCGGCGAACGATTGCGGATCCAGCACAAGATGCGGGATGCCGCGCCGTTTCAACTCATTTACGTTCTTTTCCATTCCAGGAACGCTAAGCGAGGCAAGCACAAGGTCAGGCTTGAGCGCTTCGAGTTCGTCCATCCGAATCGACAAGTCAGGACCGAGGCGGGGTAGGCCATTGACCGATTCTGGCCAGTCAGAATAATCGTCGATGCCGACAAGCAAGTGGTCGGCATTCAAAAAAGCGAGCAATTCGGTATTGCTCGGGCAAATGGAAATGATTCGCATATACTAGCCTCCTTCTGGTCAACAGTTTACCATAGGAAGCAGAGGGAAAAGGCAGAAAAAACCCCTGCCGGGCAAATGCCTGGCAGGGGTTTTAGCCAATCTATTAACGTGAGTAGAATTCTACGATCAATTGCTCGTTGATTTCAGCAGACAATTCGCTGCGCTCTGGGAGACGTACGAATGTGCCTTCTTTTTTCTCAGCATCGATTGTAACGTATTCTGGTACAAAGCTGTTTACTTCGATCGCTTCGTTGACTACGTCAAGGTTGTTTGATTTTTCGCGGAATGCGATTGTTTGACCTGGTTTTACGCTGTAAGATGGGATGTCAAGGCGTTTGCCATCAACAAGAATGTGACCGTGGTTTACAAGCTGGCGAGCTTGGCGGCGTGTGCGCGCAAGGCCGAGGCGGTAAACAACGTTGTCTAGGCGAGTTTCAAGCAAGACCATAAAGTTCTCACCGTGTTTGCCTTCCATTTTACCGGCTTTAAGGAACATCGTTTTGAACTGACGTTCGTTAACTCCGTACATAAAGCGCAATTTTTGCTTTTCTTGCAATTGCAAACCGTATTCTGATACTTTACGGCGTTGGTTAGCACCGTGCTGACCTGGTGCGTAAGGGCGTTTTTCGAGTTCTTTACCTGTGCCGCTCAAAGAAATTCCAAGGCGACGTGACAGTTTCCATGATGGACCTGTATAACGAGACATATTGTGTCTCCTCCTCTGTTTTGGTTTTTAGAGTAAAATAAAAACCAGATGTATTCATGCTGCAAGCCATTTTGTTTTCATGTACCTTCGCTCAGCAGCCAAGAGTTACGCGATACACCTCTACCTGGAACCCAGCGCCCGAATACTCGGACACCTGAATGTTTCAAAGCAAGGAACAAAATGGACAGACACGCACATACAACTGCTGCGATTATTTTACACAAACGCTAGTATAACCGATAATGGCTGGCTGCGTCAACGGGCAAACACAATCTGTTCAAAATAGAAGCTTTCTTTTTTAGTTTGGCCGCGTTAAAATAAAATCAGATATAAATGTAAGCGTTTTCAATAAAGCTGGAAGGGGTGTTGAATCATGAAACGATCAGCAAGAATCGAGACGGCAGTTATTCACAAAGGCTATGATAATTCACTTCATCACGATAGCCTTTCTACCCCGCTTTATCAGACATCCACGTACTCATTCCCGACTGCTGAAGAAGGCGAGGCCAGGTTTGCAGGACAAGTGTCGGGCAATATCTACTCGCGGCTTGGGAACCCGACAGTCCGCGTACTGGAAGAGCGGATGGCGGAAATTGAAGGTGGAGAAGGGGCTTTGGCTTTTGGATCCGGCATGGCAGCCGTCAGCGCCATACTCGTTCATTTAACGAAAGCACAAGACCACATTTTATGCTCCAGGGGAATTTACGGCTGTACGTTTGGGTTGCTCAACATTTTACAGGACAAGTACGGCATTACCCATTCGCTCGTCGCCATGACGGCAGAGCACGAGATTGAACAGGCGATTCGCCCCGAGACCAAAGTGATTTATGTGGAGACGCCCATCAATCCGACGATGGAGCTGGTCGATTTGCGCGCAGTTGCAGCCGTGGCAGAAAAACACGGGATCCGGGTAGTAGTCGACAACACATTCAGTTCACCTTATTTGCAGAATCCGTTAAAATTAGGAGCTGATTTTGTGCTGCACAGCGCGACGAAATACTTGAACGGACACGGGGATGTTATCGGAGGAATATTGGTCGGCGGGGAACTGGCGGAGATGGAAGAAATCCGTATGACGGTGCAGAAAGATTTCGGCGGCATCATGTCGCCGTTTGATGCCTGGCTGGTACTTCGGGGGCTGAAGACATTGCATGTGCGCATGGATCGCCACGTGGACAATGCCGAGAAGATTGTCGATTTTCTCCGGCACGAGCAGTCAGTCACACGAATTCTTTATCCGTATGATGCTGCACATCCCCAAACAGCCATTGCAAAAGAACAAATGAGGCGCGGAGGCGGATTGATTTCATTTGAGTTAGAAGGAGGCAAAAAGCAGGCGCAGGAATTTCTCAATGCGCTGTCATTGATAAAAATTGCGGTCAGCCTGGGAGATGCTGAAACGTTGATTCAGCATCCAGCAACAATGACACACGCGGTCGTGCCGCCGGAAGAACGAAAGCGGATGGGCATCAGCGATTCACTCGTGCGGCTGTCAGTCGGGTTGGAACATGTGGATGATTTGACGGCAGATCTCGAGCAGGCTTTTGCCTCTATCAAAAACCGCCTGCAGCAAATTTAAAAAAGCTCCCGGCATCATTGCCGGGAGCTTTGTGGATTTTACAGGTGCTTGATTAATGTTGAGACAAATTGCTCGAGCCCTGTTCGATCATCTTCTGTAAAACGTGCGAGTTCAGGGCTGTCGATGTCTAAAACGCCAAGAGCTTGGCCATCTTTGACGATCGGTACGACGATTTCCGAACGGGAAGCGGCGTCGCAGGCAATATGCCCAGGAAACGCATGGACATCGTCGATGAGCATCGTTTCGTTTTTATCAACAGCTGTCCCGCAAACGCCTTTTCCAACAGGGATCCGGACACAGGCAGGCATTCCTTGAAAAGGCCCAAGGACCAGTTCGCCTTCTTCCATCAAATAAAAGCCGACCCAGTTGATGCGGTCAAGAAATTGCCCAAGCAAAGCCGCTGCATTGGAGAGGTTCGCAATGCGGTTCGGTTCGCCTGCAAGCAAAGCATCAAGTTGCTTGTTGAGCAAATTGTATTGTTCAGCGCGTGTTCCGCTGTAAGAGGTCGTAGCGAACATAGAATCATCTCTTTTCTTAAAAAAGTTTATGCTTTAGTATAAAAGCGTTCAGCATATTTGTGCAAGCCCTCTGCACTATGGGCGTCTGAACCAAAGACAAGCGGAATGCCGATTTGGCGTGCATAGTCGATATGGGGTTCCGGCGGGTAAAACTCCAGGCAGCCCGGTTTTGATAAGCCGGCTGAATTGACGTCAAGTTCATAGCCCAGCTCCTTCACCAAATGAAGGATGTCGGTGATGCGCCCGCTGTCATGAATGGTTTCACCATGAATGCGCTGAAATTTATGAATCAATGTCATATGCCCGATGCGCTTCGGTTTATAAGGGCCAAGATCCGCGAGGAGAGAAGCTTCAAGCGTATCGTAATACAAATTGTAAACTCCCTCGACCGACCCTATGCGCCGTACAAGGTCCATAAAAACCTCGGCACTGTAATCTGCACATATCCACTCGTTTTCATGGCGCAGAAAATGTACGGACAAAACGGCATCTTGAAGCTGAGGCCCGACTTCGCCGAGCAAGTCAGCCGTTTGCTGTTCAAATCCTTCGATAAAGTCGACCTCCAAGCCTGTACGTATATGCAATTGGCCTGAAAAATCAGCTTTCAACTGGTCTAGCGCAGCAAAATACGCTGGCAGCTCATTGCGCCGCATGCCGCTGTCCTGCATCGGTGTAGGATCTGTAAACCCAGCAGGCAGCGGCGCGTGTTCGGTAAAGCTAATGTCTTCAAACCCATGTTCAAGTGCTTTGGCCGCATAATCCTGTAAAGGATCTTGCGTGCCGTGCGGGCAAAAGGGCGTGTGGATGTGGCCGTCCCGTTTCTTCATCTGTTCACCATCTTTTCAATTTGATAAAATTATTCCCTTTTTTCTTCTAATTCACAAACAAAAGAATCTAATACGTGTTAAAATAAAAGAATCATTAAATATACTTATGTAACCGGTAATGTATTTGGAACAGGGGGCTAAATGACTTATGATGGAGTATATCATCATTGCGGTCATCATTCTATTGGCGCTGCTTATTGTGGGAATGATGTTTCGAAAAAAACACAATGCAGAAATCGAGCGCCTGGAACAACTGAAACTGCAACTAACAAAGAAACCAATTATGGAAGAACTAACCAAAGTTAAGCAACTAAACTTGAACGGCCAGACAGAAGAAATGTTCGAGCGCTGGCGCAATAAATGGACTGAAATTATGGATGTGGACATCCCGAAAATAGACGCCACTCTTTACGACGCCGAAGAAGCAATCAAACGCTTTAATTTTCCAAAAGCTTCTAAACTAGAGAAGCAGGCAGAAGTAAAGATCCAAGATACCGACGAGCAAATTGCGGTCATTTTCGCCGAGCTGGATGAACTGATTGGCAGTGAGGAAAAAAACCGCAGCGAAATGGACACGATCGAAGACAAATACGTGCGTGCACGAAAAAAATTGCTGTCGCACAAGTCTTCATATGGTGCATCGGCAGACCCGCTGGAAAAACGCCTCGAATCATTTGTTCCGCATTTTGAGGAATACAACCAGCTGACCGAAGAAGGAAATTATTTGAGAGCCCGCGAGACGGTCATCAATTTGTCGGCCGACAGCGAGGAAGCGTTTATGCTGGTTGACGACATCCCGACGCTGCTGGTTGAAATCGAGGAAAAAATTCCGCAGGATTTGATGCAGCTGCGCCAGGGCAAACAGGAAATGGAAGAACAGTCCTACTATTTGAACCACCTTGGGCTGGACGAAAAGCTGGACGGCATCGAGCAGGAACTCAATAGCATCAAGCGCAATATTGAAGTTTTGGAAATGGCAGACAGCAAAAACCAAATAGATGAAATCAAAGACCGTGTGGACGACATGTATGACCTGCTGGAAAAAGAAGTGGCAGCGAAGCACTATATCGACCAGCATCTTATCGATACCGAGCGCCATTTGCAAGTTGTGGCCCGCGATACGAAAGAGTTGGAAGAAGAAAGCCGCTACGTCCAGCACAGCTACAAAATCACCGAACAAGAAGCAGCGATTCCAAAAACATGCTTGGATAAAGTTGTGCAGCTCGAACATCGGTTTGAACTTCTCGGCGATCGACTAGAAGAAGATCAGTCAGCCTACTCAAGCCTTCAGGACGAACTGATGCACATTCGGGAAGACTTGACGATTGTCGATTCCACGCAGATGGATTTCACGGATTTCCTGAAAAACCTGCGCGTCGAAGAAAACAAGGCCCGTATCAAAGTCGAAGAGCTGAGACGCAGGCTCCAGGAAACAGACCGCATGCTGCATAAAGCAAATATTCCTGGCATTCCGGATGACATGGATGCCCGCATTGAAGAAGCGGAAGAGCATTTATTCGTGGCGATGCGCGCATTGCGTGAAGTGCCGCTCAATATGAAGCTGGTCGACAATTACATGGAACAAGCAGAGACGAGCATCACTGAAGTTGAGCAAAAGGCCAAAGAAATGATTGAAAATGTACTGCTGACTGAGCGCATTATTCAATACGGCAACCGCTACCGCAAAACCAATGCACAGCTTCACGCCAATTTGATGGGAGCAGAAGAATCGTTTCGTCAAATGCGCTATACGAAAGCGTTGGAAGAAGCTGCAACGGCTGTTGAGAACTTTGAACCCGGCTCGATGAAACGCATCGAAGTGCTTGTGAAAGAAAACGACTGAACAACTGGAAAACCACCACCAGCCGACGCGCTGGTGGTTTTCTTTTGAGGAGGAACAACATGATTTACTTGGATAATAGCGCAACGACGCAGCCAAAACCGGAAGTGCTTGAGACATTTGCAAAAGCGAGCACCCATTATTTCGCGAATCCCGCCTCGCTTCATAGAATAGGCAACGAAGCGGAAGATTTGCTGGAATCTGCGCGCCGTCAGATTCAAGATATTTTAGGCTTTCCACACGTTGTATTTACATCCGGCGGAACTGAAGCGAACAATCTGGCGCTGCGCGGTGCAGCTTACGCAAACCGCCGCAAGGGGCGCCACATCATTTCATGCGTGACCGAGCATCCGTCTGTTTTGGAGACATTAAATCAACTGGGGCTCGAGGGGTTTGAAATCAGTTTGCTGCCGGTCGATAAATCCGGCGCCATAGAGCTCGCGGCACTGGAAGCAACACTGCGCGCCGATACGATACTGGTCAGTTTGATGCACGTCAATAACGAAATCGGAACGATCCATCCCATAGAAGAAATCGCACGCATGCTGAAAAAAACCCGTACCCTTTTTCACGTAGATGCTGTACAGGGAGCGGGAAGGCTGCCA
>JASKZU010000222.1 GCA_030147455.1 Planococcus sp. (in: firmicutes)
ATCGTCACGTCAGCTTCCACGTTCAGCATGACGATGTGCTTTTTGTTTAAAATAGCGTCCCATGCGATTTTCGCGCCGATGTCCGGAACACCGGTAGCATCGACCACTACATCTACTTCTGTAGAAGAAGTAACCAGCTGGGCGTCAGTGGTCGCTGCCACTTTGCCCGAACGAATCGCCTCGGCCGCTTCTTCGGCTTGGTTGGTTTTAATAATGTCAGAATCCGCTACGCCAGCTTTCAAATAAGCATTAACAACATTATCAAGTTGGATGTCTGCAGTGATGACAACGCGCATGCCTGACATATTCTCAATCTGTGAAACCATACCTCTTCCCATCTGTCCCGCACCTACCAGGCCAACCTTGATGAGGGTTCCCTTTTTTTCCAGTTGTTCTAGCTTTCTATTTATACCAAGCATGGTCCAGTCTCCTTTTTGTTAGGCTTTTAATATACGGATTTGGGCTCCCAGTGCCAATTCAGGCAAAGGTTTCTTTTCTACGCACATGGTTCCAGGCAAGTTGGCTGATACGTCTCCTGTAAAGGCAATGGTGCAATGCCCAATATCTTGAAGTGTTTCATTCACTTTGCTGCCTACAAAAAGAATTTCAAAGCGCTCATCATTGATTTCCAAGAAGTCTCCCTCTTCTACATGTTCAAGCAGATCCGCTTTTTCATGGATGACGGCAAATGAACGAAGTTCTTCTGGAACAGTATCATTAAAAATGACCATCATATTTTCTTCTGCAAACAATCCTACTTCTTCACCGATTTCTGTAATTGTAGCCTGATATTTTTTAGTCATAATATTCTCCACCTAATCTCCCCCTCATTTAATACAATCCAAAGCTGAACAAGTATGCAATGACAACTGCTAGCGGCCCGGTAATCATTCGGGAAACCAATACCGCAGGAACACCGACTTCGATTGTTTCTGGTTCAGCTTCTCCAAGAGTCAGCCCGACTGGTACAAAATCTGCCCCTACTTGCGGGTTAATGGCAAATAATGCAGGAAGTGCTAGCTCTGGCGGGATATTGCCGCGCCCGATTTCTACACCTACTAACACACCTACTACTTGTGCAATCACCGCGCCCGGCCCGAGCAAGGGCGAAAGAATCGGCAATGAACAAATCACTGACAAAATCAGTAATCCGACAAAGTTCCCGGCAAGCGGCGTGACGAAATTGGCAATCAGATCGCCGATGCCTGTATAGGTGATGATTCCGATTAACATACTCACAAATGCCATGAATGGCAGGATATTTTTCAATACCTGATCGATTGTTTCACGCCCTGCCTGATAAAGGACCCCGACCACTTTTCCTGCTCCGCGTCCAACGCGTTCGACAATGTTCATCTTTTTCGGTTCGCCGGTACTGTTTGCGGCTACTTTTCTTCTGGCTTCATCTTTTAACTCCTGCGGCGTTTTGCGGACAGCCGGAGCCACTGTTTCATCGACCGCGTCTTTCACTTCGTTTTGGTCTTCGTAAGGCGCTGCTTCAGGACTGATGTCAGAAACCGTTACACCCGAAACGAAGTTTTGTTCGTTGATGAATTTCATGAGCGGCCCGGATGGCGAAGTGGCGTTCACATTGATCGTCAAAATATTCATCTTCGGATACACGCCGCAGCGCGCTGTGCCGCCGCAGTCGATAATGACGCAAGCCATCGTTTCTTTTGCATATGAACTTTTAAAGCCATCGACTGCTTCGGCGCCTGTCAGACGCGCAATTTCCGCTGCCACTGGATGAATCCCGCCGCCTGTCACAGACACAATATACCGCTGTGTTTCATTTGGCCGTATCGTAAGGGGGCCGCCCCATCCTCCGCGGCCTTTGGTCACGGAAATTGCTTTGAAATTTAATGGTGTTTGGTTTTCTGCCATTTCACTTGCCTCCTTTTCAATTGAGCGCGTCTATCAGACTTCCATTCCTTTCGCTTTCATCATCCGGACCGTAATGATTTCGGTTACGATTCCGCGAATGAGAATAACGAGGATCCCTACCAAAAAGAAGCGGATAGCCAATGGCCCCAACGATAATCCCAGTTCAGTGATTCCAGCTGCGATCCCTAAGTAAACGAACAATTCGGCGGGATTGGCGTGTGGAAACAATCCGGTAATAGGATGGACAAACGATACGGCCGAATCATAGAAAGCCGGTTTTTGTTTTTCCGGCAGGAACTTGCCGAATGTGTATGCCATTGGGTTTGTCAGGAAGAAGACGGCCAATACAGGAAACAGTGAATAGCGCAAAATGATGTTTTTCGTGCTTTTAGCTGCCAGTCGGTTGATGCGTTCTTCGCCTATCAAGCGGATCAGCGCATTGATTGCGGTAATCAAGACAACGAGCAGTGGGATAATCCCTGTAACAAGGCCCGTGAATGTATCTGCACCTGCTTGAAACATCCCGATAAAGCCTTCAGCGAGTGAAACTAAAAAGTCCATTTGTTTTCCTCCTTATACGGCTAGATTTGTCTTTTTATTCATTTGTGTTTCAATTTTTTCGATGGCCATCTTTAGCGCCTGGCCATCGGAGTCGTTTATAAGTTTTTCTTTTAAAGTCTCTATATGCTGTCCGTTGTATTTCGTGAATGCCTCGAACCTGCTGAATACCGTTACACCTTTCATCAGTTGGCTTTCAATCAACGTGCCTTGCTCATCTGTGACTAATATTGCGATTGTGCCTATTCCAAATTTCTGCTTTTGTATGCCCACACCTAAATATCCAGAGGGCCTATTGCTCATTTTTTTAATTGTTGCCTGATAATTTTTCAATTGGACTTTAGTCATCAAAATTTGAAGGATCCATATCCCTGCAAATATCACGATAAACCATCCCCACAAAACAAATCCCCTCCAATTCTTTTTTACATTTGTTCAACCATATGACAAATGTTATTAGACTTATTATAAAAGCGCTTTCATAATAAATCAATAGTGTTTAGAAAGAATATTTTAATTATTGAAATACTTTAATTTCATTGTGGTTCTCGGTAGAAATTAACCCTACGGTGCGTATAAGCGGTTCAGGCAGCGGCAACTTCTGCGCTTCCAAGTGTGAATTCCATCAGTTCGCTCAATAAAGATAAACAGCTCCCGGAACAAGCAACTATTGCTTGTTCCGGGAGCTGTTTATCTTGCGCAAAGCTAATAAATTCAACGGCCTACCGACTAGTTCCGGCCAGATCTCTATTTATGAGCCAAAGCTGGTGTACATTTAGTTTCGGTACCGGTAGTCGTTTCGAGACCTCAGTGTTACGCTTGCGTTACAGCGAACATAATTAATGGTTCTCTGCTCGCTATTAAAGGATCACTAAACCGATTGGCTGTCTGTTCATGGGCTTTATAGCTATTATTCACAGGCAAGCAGGCGTTGTGAAAGCATATCGTCCCTTCCATCTTTTTGATGGAAGGTTTTTTTAAATTGAACAATGAGAAATTTAATAAAACGAATCGGAATAGCCGATAGCTCTATCTTACACCTAAGATTTTCGAGCATCTAGAACAAACACAATATAACTCACATCTGTTTCAAAGTTCCAATCCAGGAACGTTTCGCTGATACGGCTGTTTAAAGTCTTTTCTAATTCGACCTCTCGTAAAACTTCATGCTCCAGTGGCCTTTTGGCTACTTTTAATTCCTCAGCAAACCCATTTCTAATCAAGGCTTTTTCGATTCGGATCAGAATTTCTGAGCGTCTGACCAAAATCGTGCGATCATTTAGCCAATAAACATCTGTCTGTCCAGGCACTTTTTCAGCTTTATGGCTGGCTTGTTCAATTTTCTCAAGAAAAGCTTCTGCATCTACTCCTTCGTGTGCTGTAAACGCAGATGCCTGCGGTTCCCCTTCTAATACGCCAATCATCAGTCCGGTTTCTTTTTCAAGATTCCAATCGACATACAGTTCTTTTGCTTCTAAGTCAGCCACTTCATGAAGCCCTTTAATAATTTCTGGTTTCAACTCGCTCATCAATATATTTCTTGTTTCCAATACGCGCTGTTCTTGCTTTTGTTTCAACTGAAGCTCCTCCATGGGGGCCAGGAATCCGCGGAAATGAATAGTGAAAAATGGGCGATTGATCGTGACAAAAACGGAAGTTGGCCCTTTCCCGAAATATTTCCGCAAAATGGTGGAGATATATCCTCCAATTTCAGCTTGAATGGTTCTTTCTTTAGACATTTAACTTCTTCCTCTCCTTAATAGATATTCATTTTAACTGGATTTTTTCTGGAGAGAAAGTTAAATTTTCTCATGCAATTTCGGTTCCAATATTAAAACCAAATACGATTTGTCTTCTTTAAAGTTCCAATCAACAAATAATTCGACGACATCCTGTTTTAAAACCGGCTCCAGTTCAAAAGATTTCATTAGACGATGTTCGAGCGGCCTTTTAGCCAATTTCAATTCTTCAGCTACTCCATTTTTTATTAGCTCGATTTCAATATCAACCATGATGCCTTTTCGTTCAATGACGACCGTTCTATCATCAATCC
>JASKZU010000226.1 GCA_030147455.1 Planococcus sp. (in: firmicutes)
TTCACGTCGTATACATGCTTTAGTTGTTTCATGTTAAGAAATACTGCTTCATGCTTTTGGTCTACGAGCATCTCAAGCACCCAAGAGCGCTGGGCATTTTCCTGATTAATGATCAGGCCATCATGCAGCGGATAATCAATCAGCTGTTCTTCTTCCACTACGGCCAACGACAGCATTTTAAATGTTTTCATCCGATTCCCTCCAAAAACAACGCTTTGCATTTAGTATAACATAGCCGGAAAACGGCAGCGATTCAAGCTGGTGAAAAACAGCGGCTTTCAGAAATATAGGATTTCGTTGCCCCGCCAATCTTTATAAACTGAGCAACTGCGCTGTTTCAAAGATTAATAAATAATGAAAAATTTTTCGAATTCCGCAATTAATGGCGCTTTTCGTTTCAAATTCATAATTTCATGCTTTGCCAAAAAAGCGGTTGTCTTAGTATGCTGTTGTTACCGGGAGGACAGCCGGTTTTGCGGCTGAATCGATCTTTCGGCAAGGAGGTGAATCGATGAATCAAGTCGGCATAGTTGGACGTTTAACAAAAGATCCGGCGATGCGGGTGGTAGGGGAAGGGCGTGTACATACCACCTTTGTCGTTGCTGTCTCCCGCAACTTCAGGAACCAGCGGGGAGAAATCGAAAGTGATTATGTATTGTGCTCGACGTGGGGCCGATCTGCACATAATGTCTCGAAATACTGTGTGAAAGGGTCGCTGGTGGCGGTTACAGGCAGAATACAATCACGCCATTACGATAAGGAGGACGGCACAAGAATCTACGTAACCGAAGTAATCGGCGATCAAGTACGTTTCCTCGATAAACGAAAACCTTCAGAAGAAATCACCCCTAAGCGAACGGAAACGGAACTCGAAGCAGATTTTGATTTTCACCCGCCGGAAACAGAGCAAATAAAAGGCTAAGGCAAACAAGGAGGCAAGTGGGATGCCGAAAGAACTTCAGCTCCAGTTGGAAGCCCATATAGAGCAATTGATTAAATTGACCGCATCGCTTCATCAGCGAATGATTAAAGCCGAGCGGGAATTGTCCGAATTAAAGCAAACGTTCTCAGGAGACATAAAAAACTGACAGTTGTCCAAAGAAAAGCCGGCCAAGTAGAAGCCTGGCCGGCAGTTTTACAAACTATAGGTGAACAAATCAGTCAATTCATCATCAGACAGTTCGGTCATCCACTGGCTGGATTGAATAAACTGATCCGACATGGACTGCTTTTGTGTCAGCAGCGAATCTATTTTTTCTTCGATAGTACCGATGGTCACAAATTTATGGACATGGACAAATTGTGTTTGGCCAATGCGGTAGGCACGGTCCGTCGCTTGATTTTCGACGGCCGGATTCCACCAGCGATCTGCATGAAGCACGTGCGTAGCAGCAGTTAAGTTTAAACCGGTGCCGCCAGCTTTCAGAGACAGAATGAATATCGGGAATTCGCCATTTTGGAAAGAAGCGACGAGTGAATCACGCTGATTTTTCGGCATATGGCCGGTCAAAAACGGCACTTCGTGGCCGTACAATTCGTTCAGTGCCTGCTGCAAAAGGTGGCCCATCCCGATATACTGCGTAAAAATCAAGCATTGTTCCCCGCGTTCCGCAATTTCCCCCGCAAGTGTTACGATGCGCTCCAGCTTTTGAGAACGCGGCAGCAATTCGGCTGCAGTCGTATAAGGCTCTTTCAAGTAAAGCGATGGATGGTTGCAAAGCTGCTTGAGCTTGCTGAGCATTTTTAAGACCAGCCCTTTTTTCTCGAAGCCTGTGAGCGTCCCCATCTTTTGAACTGTATCCTGGACAAGCCCTTCGTATAATGCAGCTTGCTCCGGCGTTAATGGGCAATACTCCAATTGCTCTTGTTTTTCCGGCAGGTTGAGCTGAAGCTCTGGGTCTTTTTTTGTCCGGCGCAATAGGAAAGGCTGGATTCGCTGACGCAGCTTTTCTTTTGCATCTTCGGAATCATCCCGTTCAATTGGTACCATAAAGGCTTCCTGGAACTGCTTAATGCGGTACAGGTAGCCTTTATTGATGAAATCGAAAATCGACCATAGTTCGGACAATCGGTTTTCAATCGGTGTACCGGTCAGCGCGATATGGTGCTGGCCTTTAAATTTCCGTATCGTCCGCGATTGCTTTGTGTACATGTTTTTGATGTTCTGTGCTTCATCAAGCGTGATACTGGTCCAAGTAATGGCCTGAATTTCCTCACTGTCCGACGAGGCGATGCCGTATGTCGATAATACGACGTCCGGCTGCTCATCGGCGAGTGAGTCCAGGAATGCTTGGCCTTTCGGGCGGCTTCCGCCGTAATGGGTCGCAACCTTCAACTCAGGCGCAAAGCGCTCAAGCTCTTTTTGCCAGTTGCCGAGCACCGAAGTCGGGCAAATGATTAATGAGGGCTGCATCGATGGCTGGCTATGGACATGAAGCAGGTAAGCAATCAGCTGAACGGTTTTGCCGAGCCCCATATCGTCTGCGAGGCATAAGCCGAAACCTTCTTCGCGCATGAACACCAAATAATCAAATCCGGTTTTCTGGTAAGGCCGCAGTTCGGTTTTTAACTGTGGAGGAAGCGGCGTTTCCGGCAAGTCCCGCTTGTCGAGCAGTTTATCAAGCAGGTTTCGAAGAGATTTGTTCAAATGAAACTCTACAAGCGGGTCGTCATCTTCGCCTGGTTCTTCGAGCATAATATCCGGTACATTGTTGAACAGCATATCTTTTAAGGTCCAGTCGGCATCTTCTGCTTCTTCGATCATTTGGCGCAGCTGCATCAGCAAGTTTGAGTCCACCCGGACCCACTGATTGCCGACGCGGATAAATTCGCGGTTTTCAGTCACGAGCTGTTCAAAGTCCTGCATGCTTAAATCGTGCCCGTTAAGTGAAAATTTCCAGTCAAAGCTGATGATTTGGTCGAGGCCGACGACCGATGCTTTTTTCGCCGGTGAGGTGACACTTGCTTTGACTCGGACTTTCGATTCTTGAACTGCTTGAAGCCAGGAAGGAATCGATACTTCTACACCGAATGCCTGCAATAGATCTGCATCTCCGCGCAAGAAATTCAGCACTTCAGCATCGGTCCAATGCGTCAGATAAAGCTGATCGTCCTCATAGCGGTCGACGGAAGGGCAAAGGCTCAAGATAAGGCTTTGGCGCGTTTGGATTTCCTTTGCATGCGCGCGCCATTTTTCTGGCAGGACCTTTTCGATCGTCTCGTTCTCACGCCGTTTGGAAGGAGTCCAGTAGGCGCTGCCGCGCTTGGTTCTGATGGCGGTGCGGAATGTCCACATGCCGTTATCATCCGGTTCGGTCAACTGCATGGCCAGTACGTAATCTTCTGTCGGCTCCAGGCCGTCCCATCCGGCGTGTTCGATAAAATGCAGAATAAATGGCAACTGGGCAACGGTTAATCCTTTTTGGCGCAGCTGATGATAGATCGTGTCGGTTAAAAATGAACGGATTTCCGGGTCCCCGTAGCTTTCATTGATCCGAATCTGATCGTCTTCGACACGCACATGCTGCCAGAGCTTGGCGTCGTTCAATGAATCCGAAACGCGGCGGGCCAATTTCAGCCAAGTATCATCCTGAAGCCGGCGGCCATGGAACTGGACATAATGATGCGGCTCTTGTTGAAATAGGCGGACAAAATCTGCAGGAGTCAACAATAAGTCGAGGCCATCCGTTTTCACATTCATACCGAAAAAACTGTCTTTGTCGGCA
>JASKZU010000233.1 GCA_030147455.1 Planococcus sp. (in: firmicutes)
CCGTCGCTTTTGACTGCCGTCGTTCTCGGAATGGCGCGTGCATTCGGGGAAGCGCTGGCTGTGCAGATGGTCATCGGGAACTCGCGTGATTTGCCGAGCTCTATTTTTGATTCAGCGGCAACATTGACGACGATCATCACATTGAACATGGGCCATACCACATTCGGCAGCGTTGAAAATAACGTGCTTTGGTCGATGGCGCTCATTTTGCTCGTCATGTCTTTCATTTTCATCTTGATTATCCGATATCTCTCAACTAGGAGGAAGTACTAGTGAATAGTAAAATTACCGATCGCATCGCAACGGGAGTTTTTATAGGCATCGCTGCCATTATTGTTTCCGTCCTGCTTGGGCTCTTGAGCTACATCATCTACAACGGATTTGGCAAATTGACGCTGGATTTCCTGACGGCTCCTTCCAGTTCTTATCAGGCGGGCGGAGGCATTGGGCTTCAGCTATTCAATACATTTTACATCCTCATCATCACTATGATCCTCACTGTGCCGCTTGGACTTGGCGGAGGCATTTACATGGCGGAGTACGCCAAGCAAACCAAGCTGACGGAATTTATCCGCACGTGCATCGAAGTGCTTGCGTCGCTTCCTTCGATCGTCATCGGGATGTTCGGGTTGCTGTTTTTCGTCAACCTGACAGGCTGGGGCTATACAGTTCTTGGGGGAGCTTTGGCGCTGACGGTCTTTAATTTGCCGGTCATGGTGCGCGTCTGTGAGCTGGCGATCCGCTCGGTTCCAAAAGAGCAAAAAGAAGCAAGCCTTGCACTCGGCGTGACGCATTGGCATACAATCAAAACGATTTTGATGCCCACTGCCTTTCCGGCTATTTTAACAGGCGCCATCCTTGCATCGGGACGGGTGTTCGGGGAAGCCGCCGCGCTGTTGTTCACAGCCGGGCTGTCTACGCCGCGCCTTGATTTCACCAACTGGAACCCGTTCGACGTGCAGTCGCCATTGAATGTTTTCCGGCCCGCTGAAACGTTAGCCGTACATATATGGAAAGTAAATACGCAAGGCATCATTCCCGATGTCCGTGAAGTGGCGGATGGTGCTTCGGCAGTGCTTGTTATTGCGGTCCTGTTATTCAATTTGCTTGCACGCTGGCTTGGAAGTTTCATATTCAAAAGGCTGACGGCTACACAAAAGACTGGATAAGAGAGGTGCATGACCATGGTTGAAGACAAGGTGAAACCAAAAGAAACCATTTTAGGCGTTCGTGACTTAAGCATTTTCTATGGGAACAACAAAGCAGTGAAAAATATTTCGTTCAATATCGACAAGAATGCAGTCACTGCATTGATCGGGCCTTCTGGCTGCGGCAAGTCGACGTTTTTGCGGAGCATCAACCGGATGAACGATTTGATCGAAAGCTCGCGCAGCGAAGGGGAAATCACCTATGAAGGCGTAAACTTGACCGCTTCAAATATCGATGTGGTGGAACTGAGAAAAGAAATCGGAATGGTCTTCCAGAAGCCGAATCCATTCCCGAAATCCATTTACAGCAATATCACCCATGCCCTCAAGTTCCACGGCAAGAAAAAGTCGGCGGAGTTGGACCAAATCGTCGAGGAATGCCTGCGCAAGGCTGCTCTTTGGGACGAAGTAAAAGACCGCTTGCACGAATCGGCGCTCTCGCTATCAGGCGGCCAGCAGCAGCGTTTATGCATCGCACGAACGATCGCGATGCAGCCGAAAATCCTGCTACTTGATGAGCCGGCGTCCGCACTCGACCCGATCTCCACTGCAAAAATCGAAGAACTTATCGTCGAACTGAAAAAAGAATTTACGATCGTGATCGTTACACATAATATGCAGCAAGCGTCGCGCATTTCCGACAAAACCGCTTTTTTCCTGAATGGCATCCTGGTCGAGTATGACGAGACGAAAAAAGTGTTCACCGATCCGTCGGAGAAAAAGACCGAAGAATATATTTCAGGGCGATTTGGATAGGAGGAATTTACATGGCAGCAGCGCAAAAATCCGAACTGTTTTCAGTGAAAAACCTGAACCTCTGGTATGGAAGCAACCAGGCATTAATGGGGATTGATTTTCCGATTCATACCAATGAAGTCACCGCAATCATCGGGCCATCCGGCTGTGGGAAATCAACGTTCATCAAGACGCTGAACTTGATGATCAAAATGATTCCATCGGTCAAAATGGCAGGTGAAATTACATTCAACGGCGAAAACTTGCTGAATTCAAAAGTCGACCTTGTCGAACTTCGCAAAAAAGTCGGCATGGTGTTTCAAAAAGCCAATCCGTTCCCGAAATCGATTTACGAAAATGTGGCGTACGGCCCGCGAGTCCATGGCATGAGAAAGAAAAAAGATATCGATGCACTTGTAGAAAAGTCGCTGAGAGACGTGGCGCTGTGGGAGGAAGTAAAAGACCGTCTGGACGACGAAGCGCTCGGATTGTCAGGCGGGCAGCAGCAGCGGTTATGCATCGCAAGAGCTCTTGCGACGACGCCGGATGTCTTGCTGATGGATGAGCCGACATCGGCACTCGACCCTATTTCCACACAAAAAATTGAAGAATTGATCGTCGAGCTGAAGAAAAAATACACGATCATCATCGTTACCCACAATATGCAGCAAGCGGCCAGGGTATCAGATAAAACAGCCTTCTTTTTGTCAGGTGAATTAGTGGAGCTGGACAGCACCGTCAAGATTTTCTCATCGCCTGCAGATAAACGGACAGATGATTACGTTACAGGAAAATTCGGTTAAACAAGGAGGCGTGGGCCACTATGGTAGCCAGAGAAAACTTTGACATGCAATTGGACGAGTTGAAATCACAGCTATTGGAACTGGGCAACATGGCAAAACAAGCGATCAGCGAATCGATAGAGGCACTAAAAAAGCAGGATGTCGACAAAGCGTTGAAGATTATCGAAAATGATAAAAAAATTAACGAACTTGAAGCTGAGATCATCGACAAAACCATTTGGCTGATCGCCAAGCAGCAGCCAGTCGCTTCTGATTTGCGCCGGTTGGTTGTTGCCTTGCGGGTGACCACAGATGTGGAACGCATCGGGGATTTGGCAGTGAATATTTCCAAGTCGGTCATTCGGATCGGCAATGAAGAATTTATCAAGCCGCTGGTCGATATTCCTAAAATGGCGGACATTGCCTATGGAATGATCGAAGATGTCCTGCAGGCTTTTTATACCGAAGATATCGAGTCGGCAAAAAAAGTAGCCGAAACCGATGACGAAGTCGACGAGCTTTATGGCCGCATCATTAAAGAATTGCTGGAGCTGATGAGTCAAAATCCAACCATGGTCTCACAGGTGATGCAGCTTTCCTTTATTTGCCGTTATTTGGAGAGGGCTGCCGATCACACGACCAATATTTCTGAAGACATCATCTACCTTGTGAAAGGCAAGAGGTACGATTTGAATGGATAGCACACGTATATAAAAACTAGTGAATTTTTAGGGTGTGAAATATGGACCAAGTTCTTGTGATCAATGAGCAATTAAACACTGATTTTCCAGGCCGCGACAGGCTGGAGGAAAAAGGCTATCCATTTGATTTTTTCTCGCAAGTTTCGTTGGCCCGCCAAAAGCTGGTATCGGGCCGCATCGCGGGGGTGATCGTTTCTTTTGAATCCATCAAAACCGATGCGGTTTCGTTTATTCGTGAAATAAAAGCGAGGTTGGAAACCGGGCCGGTCATCGTCCATTCCGAAACAATAGATGAGTTGGATACCATTTTGGCGCTGGAAGCCGGTGCAGACGAAGTTATTACCGGCCAGATGGGAAAGCGCGAAGCCCAGTCGCGGGTCATAAAGGCATTCGATATTTATAAGAGGCTCGCAAACCGCGAGGCACTTACTGAATTTTCTTCTCAGGAATGCATTCGGATCGCCGAGTTTACGATTTACTTGGGCAGCTTCAAGTTTCTGAAAAACGAGGAAACCATCAACCTGACGCCGAGGGAATTTCTGTTTTTAATGCTGCTTTACAAAAACAGGGGAAAAGTCGTGTCCAGGGAAGAAGTGATCGGCGAATGGAAATGGCTATATGCCAAAACGAGCCATTCCACCAGAATCACCGATACATTCGTCTACCAATTGCGAAAGAAAATCGGCCTGGATGAATCAACTGCATTCAATATCGTCACCGTGCACCAAAGAGGCTATTCGTTTAGATTCAACCATGCAAGTGAACAAAGACTTCGCGTATGATTGCCGAACCGTTCAATACAGGTGAAATGGCGTTGCTTGCGAATTTTGTAGCAAAATCATTAATCGCTTTAAAATGATATAAAAACAGCCGAACTGAAAGTCTTTGGGCTTCTGGTTCGGTTTTTTCT
>JASKZU010000067.1 GCA_030147455.1 Planococcus sp. (in: firmicutes)
CAGCTGATACGCCGGCTCACGGAAATCGGTCGTGCCGAATGCCGGGTATTCCTGTTTGATCAGATCGAGCGAAAAAACCGAATCGCCTTCGTTGACGTAAGCCGTATTCGGCGCTTCCTCCAAATGAAACAAGCGCTCGAACGACTCCCGGTGGCGCAGCTTTTTGCCGTAATACAGCTGGCCCAGCTGGCCGTTTTCCAGAATGCTGAAAATGTAACTGACTTTCTCGGTTTGCAAGTGAAACTCACGCGTTTCGTCGTTAGTTAAAATCGGCACAATTAACCTCCTACTGGTAGTTATAGAAGTTGAGTTGATGGTTTGTGTATGAACATTCCGCAAAACAGCTGTGCTATCCCGCGGGACTCTCCGCTGTTTTGCTCCATAGTTGAATTAGAGAGTAGAAAATTACGTTCACTTTTATCGAACTAGATGCTTAGCGCCGGCGCGTCCACGGGCTAGGCGAAGCAAGAAGACAGGTGGTTTTCCTGGCTTCTTGCGGGAGCCATGCCCAAAGCGGCCGAAGCGGCTGCCAGCAGTTATCTTATCCTTTAACAGACCCCATCATGCCCGCAACAAAGTGCTTCTGCATGAGGAAGAACACAAGCGCTGTCGGCAGTGTGGCGATGACGATGGCCGACATGATGACGCCGTAGTCCGGTGAGTAGCTTGAGCCGAGGTTGGAGATCAACAGCGGAATCGTTCGTTTTTCCGGCGATTGCAAAATAACGAGCGGCCACAGGTAGTTGTTCCAGCTGTTCATAAACGAAATGATCGCTGCGGCTGCGTACGTTGTTTTCATTGTCGGCATGTAGATCCGCAAAAATACGCCCAGTTCGCTCAAGCCATCAATTCTTCCTGCCTCCACCAAATCTTTCGGAAACATCTTCGTATTTTGGCGGAAGAAGAAAATAAAGAACGCAGTCGTCGCCGTCGGCAGGATAACTGCACCAAGCGAGTCGATGCCGATGATCGGCGCTGTGCTGCTGATGCTGCCGAACATGCGGTAAAGCGGGATCATGATGGCCGCAAACGGAATCATCATCGACAACAGCAAGATCGTGAAGACAATGTCTTTCCCGCGGCTGCGGTGAATCTCAAAACCGTAGCCTGCAAGCGATGCGAGCAGAAGCGTGAGAATCGTCGTGATGACCGCGATGATTCCGGAGTTGATCAATGCCGGGACAATGTCGACGGTCGCAAATAGCGTCTTCATGTTTTCGATCAAATGCGTGCCGGGCAATAAGCGCCCCTGCGTGACGTCGACCGATTTATTCGTGATGCTGACCAGCATCCACAGGAACGGGAAAATGGATACGATGGCTGCGAGGCTTAGAAACGTATAAATGAAGATGCTTTTTAATTTTTTCATTTTCTCTCACCCGCCACTCTGAATTGAATAATGGAAAGAATTACGACTAAAATTACGATGACATAAGAAACGGTGGACGCATAACCAAAGTCAGGCGTGTATTCGAATGATAGGTTGTAAATGTATTGCGAAATCGAGATCGTCGCATTGCCCGGGCCGCCGTTCGTGATGTTGACGATTTCATCAAAGATCTGGAGCGTCCCGATCGTTGACGTAATCGACGTGAACAAAATAATCGGCTTGAGCATCGGAACTGTGATCTGGAAAAATTGCTGGAATGCGTTCGCGCCGTCGATTCGTGCCGCTTCGTAAATCGATTTGTCGACGTTTTGCAAAGCTGCCAAATAGAAAATCATGTTATAGCCTGTCCATCTCCACGTAATAGCTAAGATGATGACCACTTTCGCCCAGAACGGGTCGGCCAAAAAGTTGACGGTCTGCGAGATAAACCCAAAGTTGAGCAAAAACTGGTTGATGATGCCGTCGATGCCGAACAAGTATTTAAAGACGACCGAGTAGGCAACCAGTGATGTCACACAGGGCAGGAAAATCGCGATTCTGAAAAAGCTTTTGAATTTCAGTTTCGGATCGTTCAATAAAACGGAGAAAAACAATGCCAGGACAATCATCAACGGAACTTGAATCAGCAGGTAAATGGTTGTATTGGTCAGCGCTGCGATAAAGGTCGGGTCACCGAACAATCGTCTCCAGTTATCAAAGCCGACGTACTCCAGGTTCGAGCCCATGCCTGATTGGAAAGACAGCAGGAAGGCTTGGACCATCGGGTAGAAGTTGAAGATGGTGATGGCGAGGACTGAGATGATGACGAACAGCCAGCCAACCTTTTTTTTGAAATAGACGCCTGTTTTCTGGCGTCTCGTTTCTTCGTATTTGTAGTGTACGGGGAGATCCACTTCTGCTTTTTTCGATGCTTCTTGGCTCATGCTTCTCATTCCTCCTATAAAAAAAGCTTGAGCTGCGCCGGACTGGTGAGCGATCACGCACTTCAACCAGTTTGTCGGCGGCAACTCAAGGCTTCATTCATTTCCAATCCATTATTTGAGTTGTGCTTCAGCCTGCCCTTGAACTTTTTCAAGAACTGTCGTAAGGTCTGCGCCGTTCAAATAATCTTGCATTCCTGTTACCAGGATGTCTTCAATTGCATACGTGTGAAGGCCATAGTTGACGCCTGGGATTTCATCTGTCCAAGTCGACAAGTCGGTGATCAATTGCTGCCCGCCGAAGAACTCATCTTCCACTGCATATGCTTCGCCTTCAGATGCCGGCGAGTAAGTTCCGAGAGCGCCGATATCTTCAACAAGTGTTTGGTACAAGTCTGGGTTTGAACCGAATGTATTCAGCAGGAAATCAGCTGCTTGTTCTTTGCCGTCTACATTCAGGACGTACCACGAGCTGCCTCCAAGGTTTGAAGCGTTAACCGCTCCTTCCATGTCTAGGCGCGGCATTGGCACGACTGCCCAGTTGCCGGATTGGTCTGCCGCTTGCTTGACGCTTGGCGTGATCCAGTTTCCTGTTGGTACGCTGGCCACATCGCCGCTGTTGAACGCGCCGACAAACTGGCTCCAGTCAGAAACGATTTTCGCGATGTCCGCATCCATCATTTCTTTGTATGTTTCAA
>JASKZU010000120.1 GCA_030147455.1 Planococcus sp. (in: firmicutes)
TGGCAGGCCTTTATCTTATTGCACAAAGCCGCAAGGGGCGAAAGGCGGAATAAAAGATGAGTTACCACGGCATGCAGCAAATAAACGCAGGATCTAATATTTTCATCGTGGCAGCAGCCGTAACGGCAGCTGCTTTATATTGCATATTGGCGTTTTGGACAAGCCGGAGCTATAAAAAATGGCCGCTTCAGCGTTATTTTCTTTGGATTGCCGGCATTGCAGCGGCGGCAGGAGCAATTGCGGGCCCGCTCGGTGAAGCTGCGCAATCGAGTTTTCACGCCCATATGGCCAGCCATTTGCTGTTAGGAATGCTTGCTCCGCTTTTATTGCTATATGCTAAGCCGGCAACGCTCGCACTTCGAAGTTTGCCTAAAAAAGGCGCGCGCAAATTAAGCCGTCTTCTTCACAGCAAATTTGTTTTAGGAATCAGTCATCCTGTGGTGGCCGCATTGCTGAACACAGGAGGTTTGGCCGTGGTTTACCGGACGGATGTATTTGTGTGGATGCACCAATACACACTTGTCTACTGGATTGTTCACCTGCATATGTTTCTTGCAGGATATTTATTCGTGTCGGTAATCTTATATGCAGATATCAGCCCGCAGAGGCATTCTTATATGATTCGCACAGCGGTATTGATTGCGGCATTTGCCGGCCACAAAATTTTGGCGAAATCGCTGTATGCGATGCCGCCACCCGGAGTTGCGACTGCGGATGCACAGTCGGGCGCCTTGTTTATGTATTACGGCGGCGACTTGATCGATCTCGCTATGATCATTTTACTGTGCTGGAACTGGTATAAGGCAAGCGCACCGGGAAGAAGGGTGCGGCCTGTTTAGCTTTTCAGCGACAGGCTATTTATTTATACAGCGGCTGCCATGCAGACGGACGGAAACCAAAAAACAATGGTAGAATAGAGGAAAGGACTTGTCAGGAGGAACAAAACGCAATGAATAGTTATATTGTGATGCAGGGAGAAACATACCGGGAAGAAAAGCGGCTCGGTATATTAAAGACGGCTACACTGGATAAAGCGGGAACAACGCCGCATTCCTGGGAACGGATGAAGTTACTGGAAAAAGGGGACCGGACGTTTCATTATGTCAAAGGGGCCATTGTTGCAGTGGGAACCATTCAAGAAAAAGCCAAAGCATCGTCAACTGGCGCGGATGCCTATTGGCAGGCGCCATGCGAATATTTGGAATTGGATGATGCACTAGAAATTTCACCGCATATCGAAAGTTTGAACAAGCATATGCCGCTGAAATATGCAGCCTTTCAACCGGATGGAAACGGCAATTCCGGCTATTTATATCCGTGCAATGAAGAATTGGCGCTGCATTTCGTCGGTTTGTTGGCGGCTTCCAAATGGCGGCAAATCGAACAGCTCGAATTCGCCTATGATGCAGTGCGGACAGAAAAGTACAACTCGCTGACAGCGTGGATGATGGACAGTGAATTTTTAATCCGCCGAAAACTTTCCCGGTTTACCGAGCAGTTTTCAGCTCGGATACGCGAGCGGTGGGGCGGAAGTTGTGCCGTCTGTGGACTGGAGAACCCCGTGCTCTTAAAGGCGGTCTATAGCAAGCCATGGAAGGACAGCTTAGACCACGAACGAGTTGATCCCGCGAACGGTGTTTTATTATGCGCCAATCATGCGGCGCTGTATGAAAGTGGTCAAATCGCATTTACAGGGATTGGAACATTGCGTTTGTCAGGAGCAGTTGAGGCAGATCCGGCGAAGTACGGGTTGCGAAAAAACTTGCGCATTTCAGCTGGTGAAGACAACGTCAACTATTTGCGCTGGCACCGAAATAATGTTTTTACGAATTATTGATTTTGAAGAATGCGCTCATGCGTATTCTTTTTCAAGTTGCCGAAAAAACTTCGGCAGCTTTTTTTGTGTTCCAGCCGGATAAATTCCGTGGGTATGTATGCAGTTGGTTGCGAAATTCAGTCTAAAGGAAATTTATTCTGAATCCTATCCATTATTATGGTATAGTATATTCAATAGATGAATAAAAGAGGAGGAGATTGAATATGGTATCCACGACTGAAGTAGCGAAATATGCAGGAGTTTCACAAACAACAGTATCTCGTGTATTAAACCGGCCTGAACAAGTAAGAAAAGAAACGTATGACAAAGTCATGCATGCGCTAAAAGAGCTGAATTATGGCCATTCGGTTCATCATGAGCCAGCTCATGAACCTTCAAAAGACATTTTGCTATTAGTAGGCGCAGATTATGCAGGCGATGTGTTTAGCATGGTGCGGGAACTGACTGAACAAATTCAACCAACAGGGAACCACCTCTCTGTCCGCTTGTTGACTGGAGACGAAACCAAAGAAGATTTTCAGCGCTTTATTCAGCAAGCTAAAAGCACCATCAGCATCGGAACGCTTCCGGAGATGGGAGCATCGGCACAGGACATTATGCAAATTGAAGATGCCACTGCTTTAGAGACGGAATTCGATAGCCAATCTGCCGCAAATCTAGCGACGAGCTATTTGGCTGAACAACAGCACGAACGAATCGGCTGGATCGGAAGAGACCGCTCGGATCACAGCGAGCGGCTGCAAGGATACTACGAGGGGTTGGCCGCACATCAGCTAAAACTGAGAAAAAAACACGTCCATATCCTTCAACACCCAGAAGACTTCGATTTGCTGGCAGTCGAACTGCGGTCGATGAAAAAACCGACTACGGCTTTTGTGGCAGCTTGTTATGAAGACGGGGCGGCGCTTATAAATGCATTAAAGCAAGCAGGGCATAAAGTGCCAAAAGATATCAGCGTAATTTCAATCGGCACACCAGAACAGGACACGGAAGTGGCCTTGACGACAGTTAAACCGGTTGCCGAGAAACAAACGCCGATCCAACGGCTGATTAAGCAGATCGCTTTAAATATGGAAGGTGCAACCCATGGTGAAACTGCACAAAATGAACTTCAAATCGACAATCAAAAAACAGTGAAAGCAATCAAAAACTCAAAGAAAAAGAAGAACAAAAAATAAACAAAAGCGGACTGTACAGATATTGTACGGTCCGCTTTTGTTTGTTTAGTTTGTTTCTTTATGGGAGAACGGGCACTTGCCTTGAACCGGCTCGATGTCATCCCCGATAAAGAATTGTTTCCATTCATTATGTTCTGGATCCCCAAAATGGCTAATATCAGGATGCGTCGGCAATTGATCCCATTTTTCTACGCGTTCACGCACTTTCTCACGCGACATGATGCCGCCTTTTTCTGTACCGGTCAAGCCTTCAAAAATTCGTCTTGGCTGAAAGCCGAGCACCATGGCATTGCCCAAGTGGCGCGTACGCCGCTGCTTATAGGCAGGGGCATTGCCGAAAATAAAAATAGGCTCGCCTTTAAAATTGAAATCCCAAAGGTAATGGTCCGGATCGCGCGGAGCTTGGTCCGGCCATTCAGTATCGTCCATTTCATGAAGATACTGCAGAATATCCCAAAACTGTTGGCGGTATTGATTCAGGGCTCCTTCGGTTTCAAAAGGTTCCACAAAAACGAAAAGGCCATGGCGTTTGTGCTTCGGGTCTTCGAATAACTCGAGAAATGAAGCAACGGCTTCAGGAAGGGTAGACCAATCGTCTTGGCTTATGTATGCATAGCGCAGTTCGCCTTTTAACTCGCCGCTCATTCCAAAATAGCAAGGAAATGTTTTATCGGTGACTGTCTCATGAAATGTTTTGTATTCCCGCAGCAGCCACTCAGGCAAATCCGAACGGGTTGAGAAATCTTCTTTTGTCAGTAAAGCAGTTGTTTTAGTTTCCATCTATAATAATCCTCCAATTTTAAATCTTACTTTAAAAGATGTTCCCTTTAATTATGGGAATAAAACACAGGTTCGCATATGGAATCAAAATTTTAACAAATTATAGAAAAACAATATTGTTAATATCAAGATGATAAAGTGCATTTGAATAAATATGAATATTTACGAATAACTTGCTTGATTCAATCGTGTAGAGATATTGAGTGTATTTTGGCTGAAGGCGTGAAACAGGAAGTTGAAGATAGAAATATGATAAAATAAAGAGAACGAATAGGAGAGGGCGTGCAACAGGTTGGGTCTAAAATTCCAGTCGGGTGCCCTTGTAAAAAAGGCACTCAAACGAAAAAACAATCATGATAAAAAGTCACTTGATATAAAACAAATTATTGTGCTGGGCGATTCTGTAGCTTATGGGTACGGCACGACGGGCGGCATCGCTAAGCACCTGGCCGAGAGTTTTCCGTCAAGCCGTGTGTTGAATTACGGCATTAATGGGCTTACGAGCGACGGACTGTTAGAGAGAATGAAGTCTGGCCGTTGGCAAAAAGAGTTAAAACAAGCAGACTTAGTGCTGCTGAACATCGGTGGCAATGATCTGCTCCGCCAATATAAAAACGGCGGAGCCAAGGAATTGATCCGCCAGTTTTCTGCCTTAAAGCGCCGCTACCGCCAAAACCTGCTGGAGATTTACCGCTTGATTCGCCAAGACAACGAAGAAGTGGTCATTATCCAAAACAGTTTGTACAATTCGATGAATAAAGAAGCCCAGTATTTCGGGTTTACCGATTTATTGTTCCGTTTGTGGAATTCATCAATCGGTGCAAAAGGCGTCATTGTGGCCAACACGCGAAAAATGGGCAAGCAGCCGTCGATTTGGCTGGACTCGATTCATCCGAACGAAGAAGGCTATGCGCTAATGCATGAATTGCTGCTGGAAACCTTGCATTCTACCGGATTTGTCACTTCAAAAGAAACGAATTAAAAAAAGAAGCCTTAAATAGAGGCTTCTTTTTTTCAGAGTGTTGAGTAAGACTACTTAGTACTAAATAGATTTCAAGTAAAGAGAAAAGTTAGATGAAAGAGATGAGAAAATCTCAAAGTGGAGTGGAAGCCGGCGACTAGCAGTGAAGGAGCAAAGCGACGCGAGCCGAAGCGGCTGAGGCCGTGCCCTGGCAGCTGGCAGCGCGACGTCCTGTCGCACCAGCTGCATGACCCACATCCTGTGGGCCTGAAAGCGTCCAGCTGGAACGGAACGAAAAAAATTGCCGAAGCTTCTCGGCACATTGAAAAAGCAGAACCGGAAAACTCC
>JASKZU010000189.1 GCA_030147455.1 Planococcus sp. (in: firmicutes)
CAAAAAGGATACCGTACGTATGCCGAACAGCTCGGGGAAACGCTGCGCGTCGGCCGGGAAGAGTTCAGCCAATTCGTGGCGAAAGAAGAACGCAGCTGTTTTGTTGAAGAAATCGATTTTTATTTTGATTGCGAACTGACAAGAAGCGGTGTTACACTTGTCGACACTCCGGGTGCGGATTCGATCAATGCACGCCATACGAATGTGGCATTCGAATATATCCGAAATGCGGATGCGGTGTTGTTCATCACGTACTACAACCACGCTTTCGCGCGTGCCGACCGTGAATTTCTTATTCAGCTCGGACGGGTCAAGGATGCGTTTGAAATGGACAAAATGTTCTTTGTCGTCAACGCCATCGATCTCGCTTCGAACGATGAGGAAAAGCAAGCCGTCATTGAGTATGTCGGCAACGAACTTCAGCGCTTCGGCATCCGGTTCCCGCGCCTGTTCGGCGTGTCGAGCCTGCTTGCGCTAAAAGACCGCGAGCAATCCGGAATGGCGGAGTTTGAAGAACAATTCCAGCATTTCCTGAAAGAAGAACTAAAAGGAATGGCTGTACAGTCGCTGTCGGAAGAAGAGCAGAAAACCATCGACCGCTTCCGCAACTTGATTGCATCGACTGAAAAGAATTTAGAGCGCAAAGATGAACGCCTGGCAGAGCTCCAGCAAATCGAGCAAAAAGTGCGGAGGCGCTATCAGGAAACAATGGCGCCGGTTCTTGAACGTGAAGCATCTCAGGAACTTGGAGAATTGCTTTATTATGTGAAGCAACGGGTTTTCTACCGCTTTAACGATTTCTTTAAAGAAGCATTCAATCCGTCGCTGTTCTCACGCGAGGCGTCTAAACAAGCATTGGAAATCGCATTGCGTGATTTGCGCGATATGACGGCTTTTGATTTTCAGCAAGAGCTGCGCGTAACCAACCTGCGCCTAGCCCGGTTTATCGAACGCCAATTGACCGAACGTTTTAAAGAAGATGCAGCGATGCTCAAAGAATGGAATAGCGAATTTTCATTATTGCCATATGAAGTGCAAGAAGCGGAGCCGGTAGAAGTAGGGCAACCGTTTGACGGCGCAGACTATAGCTCTGCGAAGTCCTACTATAAAAACAACAAAAGCTTTTTCGAGAAAAATGAAAAAGAATCGATGCGCGATGCGCTGCAGGCCATGATGGAGCCGGATGCGGCGGCTTACTTGCAAAAAGAACAGCAGGCGCTCGATGGATGGGCGGTTTTCTGGATTGAGCAAGAAGCAGAAGGACTCAGGCAGCATCTGCTTCGCCAGGCGATGGAACAGCTGGAATCCGAGCGCAATTTGCTGCAGCAAAGTGAGATTCTGGCGCAGTGGAAACAATTATACGAAAAATTGATGGAAGGCAGGAGATCGATATGACCGTATTTATCGAAACAACAGATACAAAAAATTACCGGTGGATCGATGCACGTTTTGATTTGAAAGATTCAGCGTGGGGCGCCGAGCAGTTTGCCGCCGAACATGTAGCCGGTTCAATCCATTGGGATTTGGAAAAAGATTTATCGGATATGTCTGTTGAAACAGGGCGTCACCCAATGCCCGGCAAAGCGCAATTGAGAGCTTTGATTCAACAGTCCGGCTTGGAATTGTCCGATTCCATCGTGGTATACGACCAAGGGGCATCGCCTTACGCTGCACGCGCTTGGTGGCTTCTTGTATATGCAGGGTTTGAGCAGGTATTCATCAGCCGTGTTGGCTTTGATGCATTAAAAGAGCAGGGGGTTGAGCTCTCAACAGAAACACATCCGTTCTCCCCGTCAACTGCAGAACCCGCATTTCAGGATAACCTGCTCGCGACACGGGAAGATGTGGCGCGAATCGTCGATGGCAAGGACTTGGGAATATTGATCGATGCCCGGTCTGCTGAACGCCATGCCGGCATCAGCGAACCGATCGATGCGGTTGCCGGGCGCATCCCGGGATCGCGAAATTTTGATTGGGCACAGCTGGTCGCAACCGGTAAATTCAAAACCGATCAGGACTTCAGCTCTTTGCTCGATACGAAAGAGCCGGCCGTCGTCTATTGCGGAAGCGGGGTTACCGCCGCTGCACTTTATGCAGCACTTGCCGAGAACGAGTACGGCAATTTGAAGCTTTACATCGGCAGTTACTCGGACTGGATTTCCGATGAAAACAGCGTAGTCGAAATCGACCGCGAAGAACATCCGGAAGCTGCAGACGACCAAACGAAAGCCGTCCTCGCCAAGCTGATCGAAGAAGGATACAGCGGCGAAATGCTGATGAAGAAATTCGAATATGAAAAATCATTGCTCAGCGACAAGAAATAAAAATAGTCGAAAGCCATCCATTCAATTCGAATGGATGGCTTTTTTAACTAAAAAATTACGGGCATGTTTAAAACAGCGGTTCCTGTTTGTTGGTCAGGCGAATCGTATATGGGGTAGTGACAATGACGATAAGGATGAATAAGGCGCCGATAGACAAAAAAACGAGACTGCTTAAATCAAACATAGCGTTGGCACTCAGAAGCAAGATCATCGGAAAAAAATAGATGGGAAGTTGCTTCTGTTGCGATTTAGGCGAGACATATTGTTTTTCGCCGCAATGAGGACAGCTTCGGCTGTTTTTGAAGCCGATTTTCATCGTGTCTGTCCAGGTCCACTTGGTATGGCAGTTTTGGCATTCAGGCATCAAAATTCCTCCCGACAATTGAATTTTCAATTCAATGAGTTTGGTTTTTAAAAAGATCTTACTTCAGTATACGAACCTGATGGAAGAAAGTTTCCTTTTTTCAAGGCGCAACAATACACTTGATGGATTCGCATATAAAAAAGCACATCCGAAAACTAAAGTTTCGGATGTGCTTTTTATTAGACATATTTATTTGCTATGAAACTAAATGAATAATTTATTCATAAACTCAATTATGAAATGACTTTTCTAGTCATTTGAATCGTGATGATTTGATGGTTTTCCATTTCCTGAACGAGCAAGCGGAAGTTCGGCAAGTCGATAATGCCGCCTTCTGTGATTTCCGTGTCCATCATCTGAACCCATCCGCCGATAGTATCGATATCTTCGCTTTCCGCAAATTGAATCGGAAAGCGCGCTTCCAGTTCAGATAGCAGCACACGCCCGTTTACCAGGAAGGTATGGTGGTCAAGACGCTTGATGTCGTCGGATTCATCGTGGTCAAACTCGTCGCGGATTTCGCCGACGATTTCTTCCAAGATATCTTCCATTGTAATAACGCCGGCAGTTCCGCCGTATTCATCCACAACAATTGCCATGTGGACGTGAAGTTTTTGCATGCGCAGCAGCACATCCTGGATCGGGGCCTGGTCATGAAGAAACGGCAAATCGTGGAGCGTCAGGCTTTTCGCCAAGTCGCGCGTCGTCGTATAGCTTGTCAGCATTTCTTTGATGTTGACGAAGCCAATGACTGCATCTTTATCGCCGTTTTCTGTTACAGGGTAACGGGTATACTGATGTTCTTCGATGATTTCCATCAGTTCGTGATGGTCCATTTCGAGCGAAATGGTAATCATTTGTGTGCGGGGAAGCATAATGTCTTTTGCCAAGCGTTCGTCAAAAGAAAAGATGTTCTGCATATACGCCAATTCATTATGGTTGATCTCGCCGCTTTGATAGCTTTCGTGCATTAACAGCTTGATGTCTTCTTCTGAATGGCCATATTCAGGCTGAAACGATCGAACGCCAAACAGCCATAGAATACCGCGGGCGCATAAATTCATCAGCCATAGGACCGGTGCAAAAAGTTTCCCGGAAAAATATAATAAGGGGGCCGAGCGGAAGGCGGTTTCTTCCGCATATTGCGCAGCCAGTGCTTTGGGCGTCAATTCGCCGATAATAGCACGCACAAAGAAGACGAGAAGAAATACGGCCAAATAACCGAGAGGCACTGAAAACGATGGCTCGAAGCTTTCGGTCAGTGCTTTAAAACCCGGGAATTCCGCCATGTCTTTGGCCAGCCAGCCAAGTCCAATCGCGGTCACGGCAATGCCCAGCCGTGAAACGGATAAATAGTAATCCAAGTTGGCGCTGATTTTCTCAAGTTTCTTGGCGTTTCGCTGACCATCCGACAAAGCTTGTTCGATGCGCGGCAAGCGCACGCGGATAATGGAAAATTCCGCCCCTACAAAAAAAGCGGTAAAAAATAAAAGAATGCCTGCTAATAACAAATAAAGGTAAAGTATACTGTCCAATTCGTCCCCCATATCCGGGAGCTCACCTCAGCTTTCTAAAGTTGTGCATAAGTATATCACAAATGCCAGGGGATGTATCAGGAGGCGCCGGCAGAAAAACTTCCGCGTTTAAAGCCAAACATATTGAATGCACTGAAAAATAAATTTATGATGAACAAAGAGAAAAGGAGTGGTAGCAGATGAAAGTGCTTTGGCACGGGGGACAGATATACACGATGGACAAAGAAGGAGAAACGGTAGAGGCCGTTCTCGTCTCCGAGGGCGTCATCGAAAAAACCGGCACGGCAGAAGAATTGCTGCCTCTTAGCGACAACGAAATCAATTTGCACGGACGCACGATGTATCCAGGATTTGTGGACAGTCACTTGCATTTGATTCAGCACGGTGAAAAATTGATGAGAAGCGATTTGTCGAAAATCATGAGCTCTGCTGAAATGGAGCAGCAATTGATCGAATCGACCAAAGAACTTGGCGAAGACGACTGGTTTATTGGGGAAGGCTGGAACGAAAACAATTTTGTGGACCGAAAAATATTCCATCGCAGTGAACTGGATGCCATCAGCCAGTCACCGATGATGCTCAAGCGGGTTTGCCGGCACGCCATCTTAGCGAATTCCAAAGCACTTGCGCTTGCTGGCATTACTAAAGAGACAAAAGATCCGGAAGGCGGAGTGATTGTCAGGGACGCAGACGGCGAGCCGACCGGCTATTTGCTCGATGCGGCGCAGGAACTTGTCGCATCGGTCGTGCCGCCGGTAACGGTCGACTATTTGACCAAAGCGCTGGAGACCTCTGTCGATGATTTGCTGCAATACGGGCTGACGGGTGCGCATACAGAAGACATGGGCTATTACGGCCATTATTCCAAGCCGCTGGCAGCGTTTCACAACGTCATCGGCACCGATGTGAAATTCCGCGCCCATCTGCTTTTGGCGCACAGTGCGTTCGAAGAAATGATGGAGCATGCTGAATTTTTAGAACCGTTTATCGATCCGGGCCCGATGAAATTGTTCGCAGATGGATCGATCGGCGGCCGGACAGCCTGGCTCAGCCGCCCGTATACCGACGACCCATCTACGAGCGGTGTGGCCATCCACTCGGACGCGGAGCTCAAGCGGCTCGTATCGGTCGCCAGAAAGCACGGCCAGGCCGTTGCCATTCATGTGATCGGCGACATGGCAATGGAAAAGGCGCTCGATGCCATCGAAGCGCACCCAGTGCCTGAAGGAAAAAGAGACCGCCTGATCCACGCAATGATGGTCCGACCCGATTTAGTCGAGCGATTAAAGCGCTTGGATATAGCGCTGGACTTGCAGCCGACTTTTGTCACGTCCGATTTTCCGTGGGTTGTCGAGCGTCTCGGCGAAGACCGGCTCGAATGGTCTTATGCATGGAAAAGCTTATTGGATGAAGGCATTATCTGCGCAGGCGGATCGGATGCGCCAATCGAAGAAGTAGATCCGCGCGGTGGAATTTATGCAGCGGTTGCGCGGAAAACCCCTCATGATGCGCACGACGGTTATTTGCCGAAGCAGAAATTGAGCCGTTTTGAAGCGATCGGGCTGTATACGTCCGGGTCGGCGCAAGCCATATACATGGAGCACCGGCGCGGCTTGATCAAGCCAGGGTATGATGCGGACTTCACGGTATTCGACCGTGATTTGTTTGAAGGGCCAGAAGAGCAATTGCTCGAGGCGCAAGTGGAACGCACGGTCGTTGCCGGCGAAACGATGTATGTAAAACAACAAGCGGAGGTGCAGGAATGAACGTAACGATTATCACAGGGGCTTCTAAAGGCATCGGCCTTGCCCTCAGCAAACAATTGGCAAAAGAAGGGCACATTGTCGTCGGCATCGCCCGCACAAAACCGGCTGACTGGTCGGGCCATTTGTTCATCACACATAACTTGACCGATATTGACCGGGTTCCGGACATCATGGCCCGGGCAGCAGAAGAAATTCCAGAAGATGCAACAGCCGTCACGTTGGTGAACAACGCAGGCACCATCGAACCGATCGGCCTTGCGGCAGCGCATGACCCGAAGCAGCTTGCAACGAGCATCAGCTTGAACTTGACTGCTCCGATGGCGTTGACCTCTGCTTTTCTTGCCCAAACTGAACACGCCAAAACAACGCGCCGCATCATCAACATTTCCTCAGGCGCCGGCAGGAAACAAATCGCCGGATGGAGTGCTTATTGCGCCGGAAAAGCAGGGCTTGACCATTACACGACGTGCATAGATGCTGAGTATCCGGATATCAAGGCCGTTTCGGTAGCTCCTGGCATCATCGATACCGGCATGCAGGAAACGATCCGCAGCAGCACGCAAGAAGATTTTCCGCAGCTTGAGCATTTCCGCGACTATAAGCGCAGCGGAAAGCTCAGCACTCCGGAAGAAACGGCTGCGGGATTGATTAGACTGATGCAGCGCCCGGATTTCGAGGAACTTCCGGTGTTGCTGGATTTGCGTGAATTGCCGCAGTAAAAAGGAGGAGCCGGCATGGCAACAAACCAACAAAAGCTGGACAAGCTAAAACGGGCGCAGCAAGCAGGCGTCGATCTCTCCAGCCCGAAAGCAGCCGTAGAGCATATGCTTGCAGAAGACGACAAACAAGAAGTGCTGTGGTTTTATAAGCCGAACAGTGTGGAATTTGATTTCGATAATTACCGGAAGCTCGTCGAACAACTTGTTTCTCGTTCATAGCCCAGTACATACAGCCGCTCGATAGCTTCGGCGCAGAAAGCCTTGGAATTTTTGGCTGATGCCATAAAAAGGTGTGCTATAGTAAACCTGCAACCAAAACGGTTTGATTGCCGAATCAGGCAATCGAACACGATACTCGCAAAGGTGGGGGCGCAATGCAACTTTTCTTGATGCTGGCGATTATAGTGACCGCTGTAATTGTCGGAATATCTTCCAAAAAATCGTATGACAAGCCGCATGTCGTGAACTTTTCGATCGCTGCACTGATGCTGCTGTTGGTGATTCAGTCGATTTTGATGCAGCCTATTACAATGCTCGGCTATTTGGCCATCGGGTTTTGTTCGATCGCGTTTGTCTTCCAGGCAGTTATCGGCTACCGCACTTGGAAATCCTATGCGTCAGCTAAAACTTCATAACAAAAAGCAGGCAAAGAATTTTTCTTTGCCTGCTTTTTTAATGGCGAGCAGATTGTTACATATTTTTCAACGCTTGCTCGATCGAGTCGTCTCCGGAAGTGAGTTCGAAAACTTTGCCGGCCAATTGGGGGTTGCCGAGTGAAGCGATGATGACTTGTGCCACATCTTCTCTTGGTATGCTGCCGCGCTCGAGCTTATCGGCAATCGCCACCTGGTTCGTGCCGGGTTCGTCTGTCAGCAAGCCCGGGCGGATGATCGTATACGACAGGCTGCTCGCTTGCAAGATCCGGTCTGCGTGGTACTTGGCCACATAATAAGGCGCCATATCTTCCGGCCATTTCGAGCGGTCCTCAGCGTGGATCGCACTGACCATAACAAACCGTTCAATGCCTGCACGCTCGGCGGCTTCGATCGCTTTTGCCGCACCGTCCAAGTCGACTGTCAAGGTTTTGTCTGCACCGGTAGAGCCTCCGCTGCCTGCAGTAAACACGACAGCGTCGCAGCCTTCCATTGCTTGCTGAAGTTCTTCCACAGAACCTTCCAAGCTTGCAATCACGGTTTCGGTATTCAAATCCTCAAAAAACGGCTGCTGTTCGGCTTTTCGGATCAATGCTTTCGCTTCGTTCTTGCTGTCTTTTACCATTAGGCGGACGAGGTGATGGCCAATTTTCCCGTTTGCGCCAATTACTAACGTTTTCATCATGTCATTCTCCTTTTCTATTCGTCTGGTTTCTGTATACCCCGATTCGAGTTGAATATCCAGCGAATTTACAGAAACAATCCGCCTGTTGGCATCCTGCAATTGAATTTTAGGAAGCTTAGATTGCATACAATACAGCTGTTTTAGAGAAAGCATGTATTCTTTCGGCTGTTTTTAGTATAATTGTAAAAGTTGAACAATTGAAAATGTAGAGGTTAGGAGTGTGGAGCGATGAGCAAACGAGCAGAAAAAAAGGAAGACCTTTCTTATCCGGAACGCCAGCCAATCGAAACACCGCCTGATTTTTCGCAGTTTCGCGGCAGGCGCCTCGACAAGCAGCCGAGCGCCTTTGTTGATGGCCTGGTACATGTATTGCTGACGGGAATCGGCGCTGTTATCCTGCTCGCTATCGTCTATGCGTTATTCAAGTATATGTGAATGGGGTTTTCACAATTTATGCCTTAAGTAATTTTGAATCAACTGGTAGTCTTCATCCGTCAGCTTGTCGAGCTTTTTGATGCTCGTGATCAAATCCAGTACGGGATCTTTCGGCTCGGCAGCAGAAGACGCGGAAAAATAAGCGGATATGGCACTGGTAAATGTGCCGATCACGCCGATGCCGACAATCATCAATACCACGGCCAAAATGCGGCCGAGCCCAGTGGCCGGATACATATCGCCGTATCCAACAGTAGTGGTCGTTACGACAGCCCACCATAAAGCATCCGTAAATGTGTTGATGTCCGGCTCCACCATGATCAGCGGGATGGGGATAAGAAAAATCAGCACTACGGTAGAAATCAGCAATTTGTCCAATCCGTTCGTTTTTAAAATGCCGTAAACGGGCCTCAAGTAATGGGATCCGATGCCAAGCAGTTTAACGACGCGGAAAATGCGGATAAACCGGGCGGCCCTGAATAACGAGTCAAAAGGAATGACCGCGATCAATTCAAGAGGATGCGTTTTGATATAATGCCATTTGTTTTCCGCTTTAAAGAGCCTTGTAAAATAATCGGCGAAAAAAATTCCCCAAATCACCCAATCAATAATCTTGAACCAGTCATCGCCAGAAAAAGCAAACATCAACGAAACAATAACCAAAGCCAGCATAAACATTTCATACAGGAAAGCCGTTTTTTTCATTTCATAATCCTCCGGTGTCAACTAGTATAAAGTTGAACAACAAATTCTAGTTTTAACCAGTATAAGTGAAAAGAAAGATAATATGGAAAAAAATTCATGGGATTTTCAGTGGAATTTACGGCTATTATGCAGTGAGGAGGATGGACCATGATCCGCTACCCGAACAGACCATTAAAAACCATTGGCGTGACTGCACCATCATCAGGAGTTCCGCAAGAGTTGCATCATTTATTGAACGGCGCCATCACAAAATTAGAACAGCAAGGCTACGTCGTCAAAACGACCGCCAATGCCTGGATGCAGGAACAAGCACGTTCGTCCGGGGCAAGCGTGCGAGCCCAACAACTCGAAGCGCTGTGGCAAGATGCTGAAGTGGATGCCCTTATTCCGCCGTGGGGAGGCGAGTTGCTTGTGGAAATACTCGAGCACGTCGATTTCAGCCGGCTGGGGCCGAAATGGCTGCTCGGCTATTCAGACTCTAGTTTGCTGATGCTGGCCATCACACTGAACACAGGCATCGCGACTGCGCACGGCACAAATATTGTGGATTTGCGCGGAAGTGAAACAGACCCGACGACCGCTCGCTGGCAAGAGGTGCTTAGAGCCGCAGAAGGAGCCGTTATCGATCAAACATCTTCTGCGTT
>JASKZU010000200.1 GCA_030147455.1 Planococcus sp. (in: firmicutes)
TTGATTAAAACGCTTGAGAACTTGCCGAAATATAAAGCGAAATACTTGCTGCTCGATTTGACTGGATTGAACGAAAACTTTAACGAACATGCTGCCACGCTGATTGAAAAGCTCGGTGCAGCCGCTTCACTTATTGGAACACAAACCGTACTGGTCGGAATTTCGCCTAATATGAGCATGACGATAACAGAAACCGGGATTGATCTTTCAGGTTACCAATGCTTCCGTACACTTCAGCACGGCATTCATTTTGCCTTGGCGCAAAATGGAAAAGCCATCATTTAAATCATGTGCAACCCTTTATTCCTTAACGAGTAAAGTGTTGCTTTTTTTGTATTTTAGGAAAAAAATGACAGAATGTAATAAAAAACTATTTTGTATATTGTGATTCTTTTGGAGAAATGGTATTCTCTAGAAGAATAAAACATAGCTGACCACTGGGGGAGCCGGGATTAACCGGCTGAGATGAGCAAAGCTCGAACTCTTGGAACCTGAACTGGACCATGCCAGCGTAGGGAAGTGGTACGTATGCTTCTTTCTGCGCGCATACACCGCTTTCCCATGGGGAAAAGCGGTGTTTTTTTATGCCCTGAGAAAAGCATAAGCAGAGAGGAGAGAAAAATAGTGGAAACATGGTGCTATATAGAATCTGCCCCGGGAACACCTGCTTATAATATGGCAATGGACGAAGCGCTGATGAATTGGCAGCGCGACACCGGCATGCCTCCGGTGCTGAGGTTCTACAGCTGGCTTCCTGCGGGCATTACGGTCGGGTTTTTCCAAAAATTGAACGGCAGCATTGATTTAGATGCAGCGGCGAAACGCGGCATCCCGCTAGTCCGGAGGCAAACCGGAGGCAAGGCTGTGCTGCATGACCAAGAATTGACTTACAGCGTCGTCATTCCTGAACAGCATCCATCCATGCCGAAATCAGTAAAAGAGGCTTATGTTGTAATTTCTAAAGGCTTGCTCGAAGGCTATCGAAACCTTGGGATTCAAGCAGAACTCGCTGAAAAAAAGAAGCGCGCTGCTGCATCATCTGCTGTCTGCTTTGAGGAACCTTCATGGCACGAACTGACGGTGGCCGGCAAAAAAGCAGCAGGCAGCGCCCAGACAAGAAAACAGGGCATTATTTTACAGCATGGTTCGATACCGCTCGACTTAGACGAAGATAAATTATTTGAACTATTCATTTACCCGAGCGAAGCGGTAAAAGAAAAAGCCCGCAATGCTTTCAGAAAGCGTGCCGTGGCGATCAATGATTTGGTGGAGGCGCCATTTACTTTAGAGCAGGTAAAGCAAGCTTTCAAGCAAGGGTTTGAAAATGGGCTTGGCATTCGCTTAGAGAAGTTCGAACCGCCGCCAGAAATGATAGAACAAGTACGTATATTGGAAGAGAAATATGCCGGGGAAGAGTGGAACTACCGAAAAGAAGCGGAAAGGGAGTTTATCAAATGACCAACACAAAGCAGCGGGAGCGGAAACCGGAATGGCTGAAAGTGAAATTGAATACAAACGAAACGTATAACGATTTGAAAAAACTGATGCGTGAAAAAAAGCTGAACACCGTATGCGAAGAAGCCAAGTGCCCGAATATCCACGAATGCTGGAGCGAACGGCGCACCGCAACGTTTATGATCCTGGGCGATACGTGTACACGGGCTTGCCGTTTTTGTGCAGTCAAAACTGGATTGCCCAATGAACTTGATTGGGGCGAGCCGGAACGTGTAGCCGAATCAACGGAGATCATGAACCTGAAGCATGTCGTCGTTACAGCAGTTGCGCGCGATGACTTGAACGACGGCGGTGCTGCTGTTTTTGCGGAAACAGTCCGTGCGATCCACCGAAGAATGCCGGCCACAACTGTTGAAGTACTGCCTTCTGATATGAAAGGTGATTATGAAAGCCTGCATATGCTGATGGACAGTGAACCGGATATTTTCAACCATAATATCGAAACAGTCCGCCGACTGACAAAACGGGTCCGTGCCAAAGCTACTTACGACCGTTCGCTTGAGCTATTGCTGCGTGTAAAAGAAATTGCACCGCATGTCCCGACCAAATCCAGCCTGATGGTTGGTCTTGGTGAGACCAAAGAAGAAATTCTGCAGGCCATGGATGATTTGTTGGCGCACAAAGTTGATATTATGGCTATCGGACAGTATTTGCAGCCAACGCTCAAGCATTTGGATGTAGAACGCTATTACCATCCGGATGAATTTGCTGAACTAAAGCGCATTGCCTTGGAGAAAGGATTCAAGCACTGTGAGGCCGGGCCAATGGTGCGCTCGTCTTATCATGCAGACGAGCAAGTAAATGAAACCGCCGTCCAGCGCCGCATCAAGTACATGAAAGGCTATGAAGCTTCCGGAGAGAAGCTTGACCGCATCGAGTTTTGAATTTCCACAGGCCATTCTTTTGGCCGGGGCGAAAAGAATGGTCTTATTTTGTATGATTTTAGTATGTTGCTCAGCTCTTAGGGAATTTCGTTGTTTAATGGTATGATGTCAATAAATTGATTATTCATAATAAAAAAATAAGGAGGGTGTGAAGATGAGCAGAAACGCAAAACGTTTGCTGCTGTTCATGGGATTGACGCTCTTTATCAGCGGGTGCCAGTGGACAGCTGCAAGTGAACCAGACACCGATCCATTCCGCTATAAAGGCGCATACGTAGGTGATAACAGCGCCGTAAGCAATACGATACGCGAGCTTCATGGTGCTGAGTACTTCGATGGTTTCAAACTCGAAACGACAGACGAACCATACGGTCTCCACATCAATTACGACTGGAGTGAAGCGGAGGAAAATGCCGAAAAAACAGCAATTGAGAATGCGACGTATTTATTTGCCATTCTCCGCAATGCCGATTGGGTAAGTTTCCATTTTAAACAAGACGGTGGACAGGAAACGTACACCGTATCGCGTGAAGATTTGCAGGTGTGGTACGGGCAGGAACTGGACGGCATCGAAAGTGAAGAAGAAACAGAAGCGCTGATAAAAGAGGCTTGGAAAAGCGGCAAACAGGGAGGCGAAGTGTTAAAGCAAGAGGAATAGAAAAAGCGCAGAGGAGAAATTCTCTGCGCTTTTTTCTTGGTCTGGAACTTCAATAAATGGGTGGATAAGTAATTATTTTGCGATCTTCGCAATTTCTACGATGACGTTTGTCGCCTTTTCCATGTTTTGCGCGGAAATAAACTCAAACTTCCCGTGGTAGTTTTCCCCGCCCGTAAAAATATTTGGCGTCGGCAGACCCATATAGGACAATTGCGAGCCGTCCGTACCGCCGCGTACAGGAACGATATCAGCTGGAATGCCGAGCGTTTTCATCGCTTGTTCCGCCTGATCGACAATCTCCATGACCGGTTCGATTTTTTCGCGCATATTGTAATATTGGTCAGCTAGTTCGAGAACCACTGCGTCCTTGCCGAATTCCGCTTGCAGTTCGTCAGCGACTTTTTGCATATGGCGTTTTTTCTCTTCGAACTGCTCTTTGTCAAAGTCGCGGATAATATACTGCAGCACGGCTTCTTCGACAGAAGCATTAAAGTTGTTCAAATGAATAAAGCCTTCATAGTTTTCGGTTTTCTCCGGTACAGCATCTTCCGGCATTTTTGCTTGGAAGCGAGCGGCAACTGTAATGGCGTTGACCATTTTATTTTTCGCTGAACCCGGATGGACGCTTGTTCCGTGGACTGTCACTTTGCCGCTTGCTGCGTTAAAGCTTTCGTACTGCAATTCACCGATCGGGCCGCCGTCCATCGTGTAGGCGTAATCAGCACCAAAGCGTTCTACATCGAACTTATGCGGGCCCCGGCCAATTTCTTCATCCGGTGTAAATCCGATACGGATCTTGCCGTGCTTGATGTCAGGATTCTCAATCAAATATTCCATTGCCGTCATGATTTCGGCAATCCCTGCTTTGTTGTCGGCACCGAGCAGTGTCGTGCCGTCAGTGGTAATCAACGTATGACCGACGTAATTGCCGAGTGCAGGAAAGTCCGCTGTTTTCATTGTCACGTGATCATTCAGCTGGACGTCTTTGCCGTCGTACTTTTCAATGCGCTGAGGATTTACGCCTTTGCCAGTGAAATCAGTAGCGGTGTCCACATGCGCCAAAAAGCCGACCACTGGACGATCTTCATCGGTGTTTGCCGGCAGCGTTCCAAACAAGTACCCATAATCATCCATCCCGACTTCTTCCAGGCCGATGGCTTTCATTTCTTTTTCCAATTCGTTCAGCAAGTCCCACTGGCCGGGAGTGGAGGGAGTTGCTTCATTGTCAAAATCAGATTGCGTATCGATTTTCGCATAGCGGACGAGTCGTTCGATCAACGGTTCAATCATGTTAAAGCCTCCTAGTATGTAATGCTTCCAGTTTAACACGAATTTCGAAATAAATAGAAAAAACAGCGCCGAGGCGCTGTTTTGATCAATTTTGCTGTTTGGCAGCAAGCGATT
>JASKZU010000220.1 GCA_030147455.1 Planococcus sp. (in: firmicutes)
GGCAGTTACGGCAACTGCCGCACTTGCATTGTCCGCCTGCGGAAGCAGCGGCGAAAACGAAGAAAGCGCCGAAAGCACAGCTTGGGATCAAATTCAGGAAGAAGGGTCGTTGACCGTTGCCACATCCGGCACGCTTTACCCGACTTCATTCCGCGCAGAAGGCACAGATGAATTGACTGGCTTTGAAGTCGAGGTAGTCCGTGAAGCGGCCAACCGCCTGGATCTCGAAGTGGAATTTTCCGAGATGGGCTTTGATGAAATGATGACATCCGTTCAAACAGGACAAGTCGACATTGCAGCCAATGACATCGAAATTTCCGACGAACGCGAAGAAAAATTCGTGTTCTCTACACCGTTCAAATATTCATACGGCACAGCCATTGTCCGCTCGGAGGATTTGTCCGGCATTGAGACATTGGAAGATTTGGAAGGCAAAAAAGCAGCCGGAGCTTCAACGTCTGTATACATGGACACTGCCCGTTCCTACGGAGCTGAAGAAGTGACATACGATAACGCCTCGAACGAAACATATTTGCGTGATGTGGCAATCGGCCGCACAGATGTAATCTTGAACGACTATTACTTGCAGACACTAGCGATCGAAGCATTCCCGGAACTTGAGATCGTTATTCACCCGACGATCAAATATCGCCCGTCAGAAGTCGGGATGGTTATGAAAAAAGGCAATGATGAACTGGCTGAAAACATGAGCCGTGCCGTAGAAGAAATGCTGGAAGACGGCACAATCGCCGAAATTTCAGCCGAATTTTTCGGCGGTGCGGACGTTACACAGCCAATCGATGATATCGAAGAATAAAGAAAAATGCCCCAGGTACCGTTTGATCGGCTGCCTGGGGCATTTTTAGATTACTGTTGAAGAGTTTTCCGCTTAGAGTCGCTTTCTTTCTCTTTTAAAAAGCATTATACTATTAAAATATTTAGAATAATCCGCATAAAGAGGTGAGCATTTGGAATTCACATTTTCTCCGCTGAGTGAACAAGCCTTAGTGATTGAAGTCGGATCTGCAATCAATGTAATTACCGAACAAGCTGTGCGCAAAATTTCGGCGCTGCTCGAGCAGCAGCCGCCCGATTGGCTGATAGAATTTATCCCAGCTTTTACAACTGTCACTGTCTTTTACGACCCCTGCCTGCTTCGTCAAAGGGAAGTCGAGCAGGCTCTTCGCCTGCTGCTCGAAGATCTAAGCGATATAGAGCCGCCTGAGCCCCGTCTTATCGAAATTCCGGTCTGCTATGGCGGTGAGTTCGGGCCGGATCTTGAGTTTGTCGCACGGCACAACAACTTGACTGAAGAACAGGTAATCAGGATTCATTTATCCGGCACTTACCGTGTTCACATGATTGGCTTCGCCCCGGGATTCCCGTTTATGGGCGGCATGTCTGAAAAAATTGCCGCTCCGCGCAGAAGCTCGCCGCGCCTTCGTATTCCGGAACGTTCGGTCGGCATTGCCGGCATGCAGACCGGCGTCTACCCGATCGAAACCCCAGGCGGCTGGCAGCTGATTGGGCGCACCCCACTGCGCCTGTTCCGTCCTGACCAGGATATTCCGAGTTTGTTGATGGCAGGTGACGAGATCCACTTTACACAAATCAGCGAAGACGAATACCATAAACAGGAGGCGACAGCCTATGCTGATCTTTCATAAAAGCGGGCTGCAGACGGCAGTTCAAGACCTCGGCCGCACTGGATTCCAGCGTTACGGCGTCATTGCCAGCGGCGTAATGGATCCGTTCGCGCACCGCATCGCCAATTTATTGGTCGGCAATGCAGAAACGGATGCTGCGCTTGAAATTGCACTGGCGGGACCGACCATCGAATTCAGCGCGGATTCGTTTATTGCCGTATGCGGCGGTGATTTGTCGCCGCAGCTTGACGGCCACCCCCTCCCGATGTGGCGTGGACAATTCGTAAAGCAAGGCAGCATCCTGTCTTTCGGAAAACCAAAACGCGGCGCACGCAGTTATCTGGCCGTAGCCGGCAGCTTTGATGTTCCTATAGTCATGAACAGCTATTCGACTTACTTGCGGGCGGGCATCGGCGGCTATAAAGGACGGGCGCTGAAAAATGGCGATCGCCTGGAGACATTACCTGTTACAGATCAGCAGCTGCAATCTTTGCGCAAATCCAATGAACAATCGCCAGACTGGCTCATTCCGCCTGCCCGCTATGTGGAACAGCCGGAGATCCGCATGATTCCCGGACGCCAATATTCGCTTTTTGATGAAAAAAGCCGCCAAAGCGTTTATGAAAGTGTATTTACAGTGTCTGCCAATTCAGACAGGATGGGATACCGGCTCGAAGGACCCGGCCTTGCACTTACCGAGCCGAAAGAATTAATTTCTGAAGCGGTAGCATTCGGTTCAGTCCAAGTACCAGCCGACGGCAATCCGATTGTCCTTTTGGCTGACCGCCAGACGACTGGGGGCTATCCGAAAATCGGCCAGGTGGCATCGGTCGACCTGCCGCTGGTCAGCCAATTGAAACCGGGTGATTCGCTGCAATTCCGCGAAATCACCGTCCAGCAAGCCGAGCAGCTTTACATCGAACAAGAACAGCAGATCCGCCAATTGAAAATCGCAATTCAAATGAAACGGGAGGAATGGACATGAGTTTGAAAGTGGACTTAAACTGCGACATGGGAGAAAGTTTTGGCTCCTATACGCTCGGCAATGACGAGGTGATTCTTGACTATGTCACTTCGGCCAACATCGCCTGCGGCTTTCATGCAGGCGATCCCGGCACGATGCGCAAAACCGTCAAGCTTGCATTGGAGAAAAATGTCGGCATCGGTGCGCACCCTGGCCTCCAGGATTTGGTCGGCTTTGGCCGTCGCAACATCGCTCTCAGCCCGCAAGAAGTTTATGACCTAGTCGTCTACCAAATCGGTGCGCTGTACGGATTTGTCCGATCTGAAGGCGGCAAGCTGCAGCATGTAAAAGCGCACGGAGCGCTGTACAATATGGCGGCAACCGATGCCAAACTGTCTGAAGCGATTGCACAAGCTGTCTACAATGTCGATCCTGGACTTGTCCTGTTTGGACTTTCCGGAAGCGAAATCATTAAAGCCGGCGACCAGCTCGGCCTGCAAACAGCAAGCGAAGTATTTTCCGATAGAACGTA
>JASKZU010000320.1 GCA_030147455.1 Planococcus sp. (in: firmicutes)
TGCATCCGCCTCGCCCGCGCATGCCGTCCCCTGCGTAATTGTATAGCGGCGATGTAATATCGATGCAATGAAGCCCGGGGTTTACCGCTTCCACATCTCTCACCCATCCGTACATGACCCGCGCAAATGTCAGGCAGCTCGAATAATTGCCCCACGAATTGGTGCGTTCTGCCTGTCCGAGCCGCTCTATGTTCCAATCAAGGCTAAGGCTTTCAACAGAGATGTTGCGGTTGCCCGCTGCATAATTGCGATTGGTCAGCAAACGAGCACGTTTCGGCGCTTTCGGGTGCAGTTTGATGACCGATACGGTTTTCCCTGCACCGATAATTCGGCTCCAGGAAGGCATGCGGATGCCTTTGACGATATAGGTGCCGGGTGGAACCGTAATTTCTACGCGTCCATTGCCAAGCGCTTTTTTGAATGCTTCCGTACAATCCGTCATGCCATCGCCCACTGCGCCATAGTCCTTTATGTTGACCCGCCGGTTGATGGTGCTGTCGAGTTTTTTGTATTCGCGGTCGAGTTTGCCCTTCCATTCCGGAAACAGCTCCTGCCCGAATACGATCGTGCCGTAGCCGTTATCGTCCGCCACTTCATACTCGTCGGCAAAAACCGCCCATAATTTTTCTAAAAAATGGACGGGTCTTTTAATCCGTGCGTTCGACGGTTCTTTCTTGATGTCATTGAACAACGCTTCGGTTTCCCTGGTGGCTTGTTCAAGAGGAGTCGCATCATTCAGCAAACGCCCAATCAGTTCATTGTTTTGCACCGGGTCATAGCGCCTGTCCAACTCGATCATAAAAATCACCTCTCCTGCTGGTCTCTTTCTCTACCATACCCCGCCGTCAGAAAAAAAATCACCTTGCCCCTATGGCAAGGTGATTTTCTTAATATTGCATCAAAGTTGTGACATCATAGCCGTCCAGGTTTTTGCGGCCATCCAAATAAGTCAGTTCGATCAGGAATGCACAGCCGACAACGACGCCGCCCAATTGTTCGACAAGGTTGATCGTAGCGTTGATCGTCCCGCCTGTAGCCAATAGGTCATCAGTAATCAGAACGCGCTGTCCCGGTTTGATGGCATCGTTGTGCATCGTCAGGACATCCGATCCGTATTCCAGGCCGTATTGCGCGCGAATGACTTCACGCGGCAATTTGCCTTCTTTGCGCACTGGCGCAAAGCCGATGCCAAGTGCGTATGCAACCGGGCATCCGATGATAAAGCCTCGCGCTTCAGGTCCGACGATGATTTCAGCGTCCACTGTTTTCGCATATTCGACAATTTTATCGGTTGCGTATTTATAGGCTTCGCCGTTATCCATTAAAGAAGTGATGTCTTTGAATTTGATACCGGGTTTTGGCCAATCTTCTACAATCGTAATATACTGCTTTAAATCCATATTTCTTCCTCCTTGGCTGACACTTGGGCGTCAAACCAGTCTTTTAGATCCCGATAGGATGCATACAACAGCTTTTGTTCCAGTGCTATTTGCCGCTCGCGCTTTATGTAAGCGGGCGCTTCCGACAAATCCCGTTTCCCGGGAGCTTGTGCAATCTCGGTAATTCCATTGTTAAGTGTAACAAAACCGAGTTCAAAAAACACCTGCAGCATAAAAAATAATGTTTCACGGCTCCAGCCTTTGTGTTTCGCCAGCTCCTCGCCATTTTTCTTGAAATCAAACGAGCCGCGTTTTTTCACAAACCCGAACAGCCATTTAAACTGGTCGCGGTCCGGAATGCGTTCGAAATACTGAGATTCCTTTGCGTAGAAATGGGCATACACCCGTTTTGGCTGCATATGCTGCAAAACTGCAGAAAGCTGTTCTTCTGAATCAGGCAAATCAAGAAGCACGAGATGGTCTTTTCCAGTCAGCTGAGGCAATGATTCGAACGAAACAATGGGCTCTTCCAATAGCGAATGAAAAATCGCTTCGGTTTCTTTTTGGAAAGCGACAAACACTTGATTTTGCTTTGGAATCAGCTTGGACCAGCGGCTCACTTGACGGATGCCGCGGATATCGAACAATTGCCATTGGTCGGTCCGGATGTCTTCAACAAGCAATTGTGGTTTTTTGCGGCCGTTCCACTCGTTGATCTGCAAATCCCCAATCACATCAATTTTCACGTCCGGTGTCAATTCGTCACCCAGTTCTCCAATGTTAAAGCCGACTGCATCAAGCGTGGCACCGTTTTGGTCTAATTCCATTTTCAAGTGGCCTTGGCTGGCGCCGATTTTCCGGATGCCAGCCACTTTTGCTCCGCCCAAATAAAATTTAGGCTTGGCAAAACCCATGCCAAAAGGCGCGAGCCTGCGCATGCCTTCAATCGTTTCCACATCCACCTCATCAAGGCTGACGGGGATATCGATTGATACGACCGGCACCAAATCTTCTGCCGACAGTGACGACCTGGCCTGTTCGTTGAGGCGGTCGCGCAGCGTATCCACATCGGATGCGGCAAGCGTCATGCCTGCAGCCATCGGGTGGCCGCCGAAAGCCGGCAAAATATCACGGTTTTTAGCCAGTTCGTCGTATAGATGAAATCCTTCGATGCTGCGTGCAGAACCTTTTGCTTTGCCTGCTGCGGCATCCAGCGACAAGACGATCGACGGGCGGTAGAATTTCTCGGTCAATTTCGAAGCCACGATGCCGACGACGCCCGGATTCCAGTCTTCCTGAGAAACGACGATAACATGCGGCAGCTCATTGCCGTAGCGCGCCTCTACCTGCTCGATTGCCTGTTGGGAAATAGCTTTGACGATCGCTTGGCGCTCTTTGTTTAATACGTCGAGTCCGTCGGCAAGCGATCTTGCTTCCTGCGCATCATCTGTCATAAACATCCGGACAGCAGGATCGGCCGATTGCAAACGGCCGATTGCATTGATGCGCGGCCCGAACATAAAACCGATCGTTTCTTCCGTGATGTCGCGCTGTTTCACCCCTGCTACTTCAGCAAGTGCCGCAATAGCCGGCATCGGTGAATCCTGAAGAGCCCGCAGCCCTTCTTTTACGAGCAGGCGGTTTTCGCCTTGCAGCGGCACCAAATCGGCAATGGTGCCGATGGCGACCAGTTCGAATAAATGATCCGGCACATCCCCGTACAAAGCTTGCGCCATTTTAAAGGCAACACCCACACCAGCAAGCTCGCCAAACGGATAAGACCCTTCCGGATGCCGCGGATGAATGATTGCCAACGCTTCCGGCAATTCTTCTCCAATGTCGTGGTGGTCGCTGATAATGACATCCATGCCAAGCTGGTTTGCCAGTTTGACCGGCTCTATTCCTGAAATGCCGTTATCAACAGTAATGATCAATTGAATGCCTTGTTCGTGGGCTTTTTTGAATAGCTCCGCGTTTGGCCCATAGCCATGGTCAAAACGATTCGGAATCATAAACGAAGCATTTGCACCCAAATCCTCCAGTACAGTCATCATCACAGTCGTACTCGTGACACCGTCTGCATCATAATCACCGTAAACAAGAATCTTTTCTTCCGCTTCGATTGCTTGTTGAATGCGTTCTACTGCTTTATCCATATCTTTCATCAAAAACGGATTATGTATTCCGCTTAACGCATCAGCCAAAAATTCCTCAGCTTTTGCGGCATTATCGATTCCGCGTGTAACGAGAATTTTCGCCAGCACCGATGAAAGCCCTAATGCTTCCTTGATTTCTTGGACAGCTTGTTCATCGGGAGTTGTTAATTGCCATCTTTTTTTAGATTCAATCATTGGTTCTCACTTCCTCACCCGTTCATTATACAACATCCAAGAGCAGACAAAAACCTTTCGGCAGAGCGCCGAAAGGTTCATTTTTACTGTTTTCTCCGACGCGTCATCGGACGATCGTCCGCTGCATCGTTTGCGTTGTAAGCTTCGCTGTCATAAGAACGCGTCCGAAGAGAATCATCATGGTCTGTTGGCTGCTCTTCTCTTGTGACAACCATGGCCTCTGGTGTAACACCCGCCCGCTGGTACTCGCCAATTTCATTTTGCTGGGTAGCGATAAGCGATTCTTTCACCGCCACTTCTTTTTGAAGCATATTGACTTTGCGTTTCAACTGGTAAGTCCGCGTCATTGCGATAATGCCTGAAAGCAAGAATCCAAGCAAGGCGGACACAAGAATAACCAGGATCAGCGGCCATTCCGCTTGGCCGAACACATAATCGACCGGCACGTTATCGACATTGAAAACAGCAAATGTAGCGATGATAATAGCAAATACAAGACCGAGCAATAAGAGCCACTGCAATTTCATATTACCCATCCTTTCTCTTTTTAGAGCAAATGTACACCGTGCCGCCGGCAATAGAAAAAGGGACAAGGTATCCTTCATCTATACCCTGTCCCTTTCAGCTATTAAACTTATACGACCGGCTCGTCCGATCCCCATTTGGTTTCTTGTTCTTTTTTCTCGATATCGATTGGGCCTTTCTTTTTCAGTTCGCCTTTTTTCATGACTAGCCACAGCTGGGCAGCGATGAAGATCGAGGAATACGTTCCTGCAATTAAGCCGATCAGTAAAGCGATCGAGAAATTCGTAATCGATGGTGCACCGAAAATCAACAAAGCCAATACCAC
>JASKZU010000321.1 GCA_030147455.1 Planococcus sp. (in: firmicutes)
GAAACAGTGGAAGAAGAAAAAACAGAGACAGAAGCTGAGCCAGCAGAAGAGGCACAAGAAGAGGCAGAAGTTGAAATTGTTGAAGAGGCTGAGACCGAAACAGCAGAAGAAACCGAAGCAGCTCCTGAACAAACAGCAAGCACATCCGGTATAGAAAGCGAGTTTCCAATCGGTACACCGCTCAGTGAGCTGACGGCGCGTTACGGAACGCCGGAATACGATGAGTATTTTATGGGAGGCCGTTTGGTCACTTTCGGAGCGCAGGACGGATATTTTCTGGATGATGCAGAAGCGGTCTATGGCTATATGATCACAGACCCTGCAAAAAGCATATACGGAGCCCGCATCGGCATGACGTTTGACGAAATCAGCAATGTCTATTCGCAGCCGTCTGAAGTTGATTACCATGAGCAGGAAACGCAGGATTACACGGCGATGTATTCCGTCGACGGCTTCAAAATCATGTTCTACGGGGAAACCGAAGAGGGGCCGACTTCTTATATGATGGCAGTACTGGTTGAATAAAAGTTTGCATATTAAAAACCGCCTCCGGATCCTCAGATCCAGGGGCGGTTTCAATGTTCCATCCAGTCAATCTTCCCACAATTCGTCCATCAGCTCGCGGATTTCTTTTCTGCGCTTTGCGGTTTCATCATGCAGGATTTTCACCCGGTCTCCGGTGATTTCCACAAAGTCCCCGGGCTCGGCGTCCACCGGGAAAATGCGCTTGCTGAAATCCTGTGTGCTGTCACCGATTTCCACGACGGCGATGTCTTCTTCAAAACGGTCGATGATGCCTCGAATCGGTTCGTTGCTCATTTTTTAGCCGTCGCAATCGTAATTTTTGTGCCGGTTGAAGTAAAGAAAATGGTGCCTTTTTGGTCAGTTCGGTAAACTGTTGATTTCGCCGCTTTAAAGCGGTCCAGCACTTCTTTCGTCGGGTGGCCGTACGAATTTTTGCCGACGCTGATGACAGCGTATTTCGGTTTTACCACCTTGAGAAAATCGGTATTGGACGATGTTTTAGATCCGTGATGGCCGACTTTCAGTACATCTGCCTGAAGCGTCTGCTTGGATTTCACCATGTCGGTTTCCGCAGCTTTTTCAGCATCTCCGGCGAAAAGGAATTTATTTTTATTATACGTCACGTGCAGGACCGCGCTCCAGTTGTTCAAGTCGCTCTTGGCATAGTCTTTGGTCGGTCCGACAAACTTTGCCGTCACGCCTTTGAGCCCTAAGTTGACACCGGATTTGGCAGTTTTAATTTTCAGGTTTTTAGCTTTTACGGCTTTCAGGAAGTCTTTATACGCGTTTGTTGTATGTTCGACTTTCGGCGCGTACACCGCTTTTACTTTGAATGCTTTTAACACTTCATCCAATCCGCCCATATGGTCGGCATCCGGATGAGTCGCGATCATTACATCGATTTGGCTCACTTTTTCCTTTTTCAAGTAAGCGATGATTTTATCGCCTTGCCCTTGGCGGCCTCCATCAATCAAGACATTTTCGCCGTTCGGCATTTTGATGTAAGTGGCATCGCCTTGCCCAACGTCTATAAAGTGCACCTTCATCGTTTGGGCGGCAGCAGTGGAAGTGGAAGGCAAACCAAAGAACGCAACTAAGAGGACGAGAGACAGGACGAGACGAATGGTTTTGTTCATCATACCCACTTCTTTCTTGTAATTTTTTTACATCATTATCATAATCCTTCTCTCGCGGGACTGCAATAGCAATTTTTTCAAAAAACAGAGTCTTTTCTGCTAGGATCAAAAGTCCAAGATGACGTTTCTATAAGAAATAAACTAATAATGCGATAAGAAGGTGCGATGCATGGTGGATTCGATAATTAGGATGAAAAAAGTTTGGCAGGACATGGATTTTTTTGAAGTCCAATTGGATCTTGCGAGTGAGAACTGCTCGGTTAGCCTCAATTTTTATTCAGACAATGCAGAACTGGCGGGTCTTCATAAGGGGCTGGAAGAGTTCCGCAACCAGTTGGCAGGCGAAGATTTTACATGGGCGAGTGGAGGCGCCTTGGCAAATGATGAGCATTCGGTCTTATTAAGGTTTTTCCTGCAAGACCGGCGAGGCATTATAGGTGTCGAAGTGGACGTCGACAATAAAAAGGAGACGCCAGAACGCATTCTTGCACATTTTTATTTGCAGCTGGAAGTTCACCAGTTGGATAGATGGACAATTCAGCTTGAACGTTTTATAAAAGGAGAAATTACACAAATCAACAAAAAACAAGATTGATGAAGTTATGTATTATTTTTCATTTTTTGCCTGACTTTTTTAAGGTGAACTATGCTACATTATGAAGAAAAAAGTAAAAGAGGGTTGGCTGCCTTGCATTCTTCCTTAACGGTTTACACTACACTCGTTTGTATGTCGACGGTCTTTATCGTGTTTTTGTTTTTGTATGTGTTTCGCAAGCGGCACCATTATACAGATGTATCGCGCTTTTTCCTGCTGTATACGGCGTCGATCGGCATTTACTGCTTTGGCTACGGAATGGGATTGACGGCTGGGACGCTTGGAGAAATTAAATTTTGGAATGTCATCCAATACATAGGGATGCCTGCTTCATCTTCTCTTGGCCTGTTGTTTATTATGAGGTATTTAGGAATTCACGTAACCAAAACAAGTTTTTGGGGATTACTGGTTCTTCCTTTTCTTACATTTGCTTTAGTGTTAACAAACGACTGGCATCATTTGCATTATCACGTCCTGACAATTGATCCAGTTTTAGGGGCGCCGTTTGTTTACCAGGAAATCGGTCCATGGTACGCCGTCCACGGCATTTATACTTTTGCGTGCATGTTTGTGGCGGTTTTGCTGTTGGCGTCGCATTGGAAAGAAACGGCTAAAGCATACCATCCGCAGTTGACGGCGCTGCTGTTTGGCCAATTGCTTCCAATGTCCACAGCTTTCAGTTATTTGATGGGGTGGACGCCCGCGGGCATAGACCCCGTGCCGATGGTATTGTGGCTGTCGACGCTGCTGTATTTTTGGGCGATCAGCTCATCGCGCCTGTTTGCCGTTATGCCGATTGCAAAAGACATCATTTTCAACCATATTAAAGACGGTGTCATTGTATTGGATCGTTTCCATCGCCTTATCGAGTTTAATGAAGCGGCGAAAAAGCAGTTTCCTCGAATGGGCCGGCATATGTTCGGAATGGACTTTGAGCAGTTGTGGCTGCAGTTGGCTGGAGATGCCTTTCCGATCGAACTCGGAAACGTCAGCGGCGTGCAGGAAGGGCAGGCAACCGATGAACAAGCAGAACGCACCTACCAAGTGCGGATTTCACCATTAAACCGCGCCAACAGCTATCAAGGCTTGCTGCTGATTTTTACAGACGTGACCGAACTGAAGCAGCTGCAGCAGCAGCTCGAGCATCAGGCTTATTTTGATGAACTGACGAACATCTACAACCGCCGGGCTTTTTTACAGCAAAGCGAGAAGCAGCTCGCTGCCGCCAATCATCAGGCTTCGCCGTTTACGATTGTGTTGATGGATATCGACCATTTCAAGAAAGTCAACGATACTTACGGCCACCAAGTGGGCGACGAGCTGCTTGTGCATGTGGTGGATGTATGCCG
>JASKZU010000278.1 GCA_030147455.1 Planococcus sp. (in: firmicutes)
AGTGGTTGAAGAGCCTGAAGAAAAAGAGGCGCAATATCGCATAAACCCTGCGAATTCAAAGGTCGAACCGATTGGCGACGCGAATGAGCAAGCAGTTCTGCTGACGTTTGACGATGCACCGGATACATATGCGCTGGAAATCGCTGAAACGCTGGTTGAAATGGACGCGCCGGCTATTTTCTTTGTGAATGGGCATTTCCTGCAATCAGACGATCAAAAAGAAACGCTGCAAAAGCTTCATGACATGGGATTTGCAATCGGGAACCATACGAACACGCATGTGAATTTAAAGCAATCCACAGAAGCGGTGCAACAAGATGAAATCATCACATTAAACGAAACCGTGGAAGATATCATTGGCGAAGCACCGCAATTTTTCCGTGCGCCATTCGGTGTGAATACCGAGTACAGCAATGGATTGGTCGAAGAAAAGGGAATGGTTCGCATGAACTGGACATACGGCTATGATTTTATGCCGGATTATATGACGACCGATGCCTTGGCAGATATTATGGTAAATGCGCCCGAACTTAGCAACGGCGGCAATTTGTTGATGCATGACCGTGAATGGACAAGCGAAGCACTGCCGGAAATCATTAATGGCTTGAGAGAAAAAGGCTATGACTTTATCGATCCAGCAGAAATTGAAAAAGTGCAATAAAAAAAGGTTCTGGCCAATGCCAGAACCTTTTTTCTATACTGTTTAAAATGCTTAACGGAAAGCCTGGTGTTCTTTAATGACGCGCAATCTTTGCAGCGAGTCGTCTTCAGGGCCTTGCACCGGCAAGCCGGCGGCTACGTTCGTGTGGACATAGGAAATGTTTTCTTCTGTAATGATTTCCCCTGGAATAAAGATCGGGATGCCAGGAGGATATACCATAATAAATTCAGCGGAAATCCTTCCGACAGCTTCATCAATCATAACGATTTCAGTATCGGCGTAGAACGCATCGCGCGGTGTCATAGCCAAGCGCGGAATTTCCGGAAGCAACACGATCGGTTCAGCCACTGTCGATTCGGTTTCGAGTGCACTGCTCATCCGCTGAAGGGCATTAACGAGTAAATTAATTTCTTTGCGGCTATCCCCGATCGTAACCAGGCATAGAATGTTGTAAAGGTCGGAAAGTTCAATTTCGATATTGGCATTTTCACGCAACCACTCTTCTGCCTGGTGTCCAGTGATTCCTAAGTTTTTGACGCTGATCAGCAGTTTAGTCGGATCCATATCAAAACTTGCAGAGGAATTAAGCAGTTCTTTCCCGACACAGTGAAGATGCTGGATTTTGTTGATGCGCTTTCTTGCATCCTGGGCAAGGCGAATGGTCTGATCAATCAAGTCATAGCCATGAATCGCAAGCTGCCTGCGTGCTGTATCGAGTGAAGCAAGAATCGGGTAAGAAGTGGAAGTGGTCGTCAGCATGGAGAGCGTCGACTGAACGCGTTTGGCCGAGACTAATCCTTCCTTTACATTTAATACCGAGCTTTGCGTCAATGAACCGCCGAGTTTGTGTACAGACGTTGCGGCCATATCGGCACCCGCTGACATGGCAGAAACCGGCAATGCGTCATGGAAATGAATATGGACGCCGTGCGCTTCGTCAACCAATACCGGGATGCTTTTGGAATGGGCGATATCCACGATGCGTTTTAAATCAGCGGCAATGCCGAAATAAGTTGGGTTGATGACGAGCACAGCTTTGGCATCCGGGTATTTTGTCAATGCTTTTTCAACGGCTTCGGGCGAGATGCCGTGCGAAATACCAAGATCCGGATCGACTTCTGGGTGAATAAAGACCGGGACGGCACCGGCAAACACAATGGCTGACATAATGGATTTGTGCACGTTGCGCGGAACGAGAATTTTGTCGTTCGGACCGACAACGCTTAAAATCATTGTCATGATGGCGCCGCTTGTTCCTTGAACTGAAAAGAATGTATGATCTGCACCAAATGCTTCGGCTGCTAGCTCCTGTGCCTCTTTTATGGCTCCTTTTGGGGAGTGCAGGTCGTCAAGAGGTGCTATATTAATCAAGTCTATCGATAAAAGGTTATCACCGACGAATTCACGGAAAGCCGGATCGACGCCCTGGCCTTTTTTATGGCCTGGAATGTGAAATTGAATCGGATGCCGGTTTCGATGCTTTAACAAAGCATCAAAGAGCGGGGTTTCAAGTTGTGACAATAGAACGTGCACCTCACTTTACTAAATTCAAAACAAGAAAAATTATAGCATGGAGAACGCCAGCTTACTATACATACCAACCTAAACCGCCAGTTATATTTTGAATAGCCGTTGTCTGCATAAAAACGAAAAGGAATTTTGTCCAAGCAGCACGAAGTAACAACAGCAGCAAGCAAAAAAGGAGTGACACAATGGCATTTCGGACAAAAGTGACGGAACTGCTCGGCATCGAATATCCAATCATTCAGGGAGGGCTTGCATACTTGGCCTATGCAGACCTTGCAGCTGCCGTTTCAAATGCGGGAGGGCTCGGCCAAATAACAGCCATGAGCTTGCCGGGCCCCGAAGAATTGCGCCAGGAAATCCAGAAAGTCCGTGAACTAACCAGCCGTCCGTTTGGAGTGAACTTTGCGATTGGCGAGCATGGCCGTTCTTTTTCGCACATGCTAGCGGTTGCTGTTGAAGAGGAAGTGCCGGTCGTTTCCATGACGGGCGGCAATCCGGCGCCTATTTTCGAACAGCTCGAAGATACGGCGATCCAAAAGTTAGTCCTGGTGGCGACGAGGCGTCAAGCGGAAAAGGCGCAGCAGCTTGGCGCAGATGCCGTTATGGTGGTGGGCCAAGAAGGTGGAGGACATCTTGGGCGTGATGATGTCGGCACGATGGTGTTGATCCCGCAAGTGGTCGATGCGGTCGCGATTCCGGTTATTGCTTCAGGCGGCATAGGAGACGGAAGAGGCTGGATGGCTGCACATGCACTCGGAGCAGAAGGCATTGAAATGGGTACCCGCTTTATTGCGACAAAAGAGTGCGTTCATGCGTCGCCGGTTTACAAGCAGCACTTGATTGACAGCGCAGAAAACGATACCGTTATTATTAAGCGCAGCATCGGTACACCTGCACGGACACTCGCAAACTCTTGGACTGACCAAATCTTAGCGATCGAAAAAGAAAGCCCTACATACGAAGCGTTGAAAGAGCATATTAGCGGCACTGCCAACAAACGCTATATTTATGAGGGAAAAGCAGATGCAGGGTTTGGATGGGCAGGGCAAGTGACCGGCTTGATTCACGACGTGCCGTCTGTACAGGAATTGTTCGACCGAATGGTAGAGCAGGCCGAAAATGTGCGCATTAAATGGGGACTAACAGAAAGAAGGTAGAGACATGGACTATTCATATCCTTTTTCCATCGACTGGACAACAGAAGAAATTGTGGATGTCGTGGAATTTTTTCAAGCAATCGAAAAAGTGTACGAAAAAGGAATCAAGCGCAGCGAACTGATGGAAAAATACCGGAAGTTCAAGCAAGTCGTGCCGTCGATTTCCGAAGAAAAAACATATTTTCGCGACTTTGAAGAACAAAGCGGATATGCCAGTTATCCGGCGATCAAGCAAATGAAAGCAGGACAAGGAGACGAATTGATTCGCATTAGATAAAAAAGCCGCCGTTCAACGTTGAACGGCGGTTTTTTCATTAGACTGGAGCAATTGGCGGTAGATTGGCAGAAGCTCACGGAACGTTTCTTCTGTAAATGCATAAAATCCATCTTTATCGAGCATTTGCGCTTTGTCGCGAGTTAAATGGCGGCCGA
>JASKZU010000291.1 GCA_030147455.1 Planococcus sp. (in: firmicutes)
TGTTCCCATGTCAGCAGGTGTTCCTGCTTTTGCGCCTGCTGCAACGAGTGCTTCGACGGTTTGAGTATTGATATCGTTAACAGTTACCTCGTAACCTGCTTTTAGTAAATTCAATGACATCGGTTTGCCCATAATGCCAAGGCCAATAAATCCAACGGTTTTTTTCATGTGGTCGTGCTCCCTTCAACTTTTGGAAATATGATTTATAAATAGAGCGCTTTCATTTAGCGTTAATCCCCATAGTACACATTAAGTTCTATTTTGTATACAAAATAATTAAAAATGTATACAAAAAATGATTTCTTTTCTATTTCGCCAATTAGAACTTATACTTTGAAAGGAGAAATAAATAATACGGGAGTCGATGGCATGGCAAAAAAATCAACACAGCTTGCGTACATTCAAGCTTATGAATATATACGGGACCGAATTTTGAACGGTGAACTGGAACGCGGAACCAAATTGGTGGAAGAGCGGCTGGCCGAGGAAATGGGCATCAGCCGGACGCCGGTGCGCGATTCGATCCGCAAGCTCGAGCAAGAAGGGCTCATCAAGCAAAAGCGCGTCGTCAACCCGAGCGATTCAGAACTGCGGGATGTATTTCAGGTGCGCATGCTGCTGGAAGGATTTGCGGTCCGCCACTGCGCGACTTATATGACAGAAGAAGCGCTCGGCAAACTTAAGCAATGTGTAGACGTCGGCCGCACAGGCGAGATGGAAAGAGTGATGGCGGCAAACAAGGAGTTCCACGAAATTATCATCGGGGCAACGAATAACCCGGTGATGGTGGATATTTTCGACCGCATGCAGTCGATTATTTACTTGTTCCGAAAAACAGTCGTTTACCATAAGCGGCCGCTGTTGATCGAAGAACACCAGGAAATCTATGAAGCGATTCTGCGCCATGATGCGGACGAAGCAGAACGATTGATGAAGGCGCATTTGCAGCTGGACCTGGAGTTTTGCCTCCAGCGGATGAACGGCTAATAAAAAGCAAGTGCGAGCGATGTGTCTCCGGTTGCTGCCCCGGGTATAGAAGAAGAAAATCAATCCCGGACAGGAGCTGGCGGCAATGAAATTGAAAAAGCTGAGAGAACAAGTGATCGTAATCACCGGTGCAACGAGCGGTGTCGGCTTGGCAACAACGCGGATGGCGGCGGATAAAGGGGCGAAGCTCGTAATTGCGGCGCGGAACGAAAAAGCACTCCGTCAATTAGCGGAAGAATTAAAAAGCAAACGAACAGATGTCGTGTGGGTCCGCGCTGATGTCGGAAATGAACAGGACGTGGAGCGTATTGCCGAGGCGGCGCTCCGCGAATTCGGCCGCTTTGATACGTGGGTCAACAATGCAGGAACAATGATTTTTGGAAATGCAATGGACATTCCGACAGAAGATATGAAAAAGCATGTCGATACGAATTTTTGGAGCGTTGTTTACGGTTCCAGAGCAGCCGTCCACCACTTTACAAGCCGCGGCGAGCCAGGCGCGCTGATCAATGTCGGCTCGGCGTTCGGCGACCGCGGCGTCGTGCTGCAGTCGAGCTATGCGGCCAGTAAATTCGCGGTGCACGGTTGGACAGAAAGCTTGCGGATGGAACTCAATAAAGAACAGGCACCGGTATCTGTCACGCTCGTGCACCCGGGCAGGATCGATACGCCGTTTAACGAACATGCCCGCAGCTACCTGGACAAGCAGCCGGGGCATATCGGCATGATGTATTCACCGCGCATAGTGGCTGATGCCATTTTGTTTGCGGCAGAACATCCAAAGCGGGACATGTTCGTCGGAGGGCAGGCGAAATTCGGGGCGTTTGCCGGCAACTTGGCCCCGCGCCTTGCGGATAAACTGACCGAACTGACGCTTTACCGTACCCAGCAGCTCGAGCGTCCGGCAAAGCCGTTAAGCGACAGCAATTTGTACAAGCCGGGCAGCGGAATGCACGAGCAGGGCACGAATAAAGGGTGGGTCCGGCAAAAAAGCCTTTACGTACTCGCCAAAAAGCATCCGGCGCTCGCGGCGCTGACCATTGCGGGCATCGGTTCAGCGCTTTTAGGTACTGTTTCAAAAAAGCGCGGATGATTAAAAACATTCTTCCGATTCACCTGTACAAACAACTAGACACAATTGCATAAATAGTTTTCCCTGGGCGCCCAGCTATCTATCCGTGAAAGGGTTTTCATGATACGATCGAAATACCGGCATGTCCGCGAGTTGGTTGTAGGAGGAATAGCAGTTGAAGACGATGGGATTTGTGATTAGCCGCAAGAATAATGAAAAGCGGCGGGCGCTATTGCCGGAAGATCTGGTGCATGTAAAAGAGCCGGGGCGTTTAATGTTCGAACAAGGATACGGAGAAGTGCTCGGAATTTCAGATGAGGACTATCGTTCAATGGGCGCAGTTGTTGCATCACGCGAAGAAGTGCTGGCGTGCGAGGCGATTGTGGACGTGAAACTCGGCAACGCCGATTATTTGGATCAGCTGGAAGACGGCAAGCTATTGATTGGCTGGGCGCATGCCATTCAGGATATCCACTTTACAGACGGCGCGCTGGCCGGCAAACACACAGTGCTTGCGTGGGAAGAGCTGATGGAGGGCGGCCGTTATTTGTTTTACCGCAACCGGGAAGTAGCGGGAGAAGCAGCGGTCTTGCAAGCTTATCAATATGCCGGGAAAATGCCGTACGAAACGCACGTTGCGATTCTTGGAAATGGCCATACGGCAAAAGGGGCCATGCGCATTCTTCACGGACTTGGCGCACAAGTGGACGTTTACGGCAAGCGGCTGGAGACTCTGTTTAAAGAAAAAATGGTTGATTATGATGTACTCGTCAACTGCGTCATGTGGGATACGACACGCACCGACCGGATCATTTACCGGGAAGATCTGAAGCGCTTGAAAAAAGGCGCCCTGATCATTGACGTCAGCTGTGACCCGGAATTGGAAATCGAAACGTCGCATCCGACGACGATCGACAATCCGGTTTACACCGTGGACGGCGTAGTTCATTATGCGGTCGACAACACGCCGGCAATGTTTCCGCACACGGTCACCAAAGTGCTGAGCCAGGGATTTGCGCCGATGCTCGACGACTTGCTTGATGGCAAGCGCTCAGCCATGGTAGAAGCTGCGATTGTCATCAGAAGCGGCACGATTCAAGATACGCGCATTACCGAGTTCCGCGAAGCACGCGGACTAATGGTTTAACGATAATGAAAACCGCTGGGGCCTTTTTGCCTCGGCGGTTTTTTGTGTGGTATGAGCAATAAGTATCTCTTGTTAAATTAGTGATTGCGACCTATAAATTTCCACTATATAATAAATTTACTGTTAGTTCTATTAGGAAACAGTAAATTCTATTGACGGGCAGTTTCCTGATGAAAACCTCACGAAAAGCGAGGATTTTCACGCGTACCATATAAAAAGAGACTAAAGGGGATTGGGAAAAATGATGGCGACTGCCCACATTGAAACGGCGGACGATCTCGTTCGCATTACACAGGAATTATGGGAGAAAAAATCGCTCAGCGCTGTAAAGCAGCGGCTCGCGGATATTCCGACAGAAGACGAGTTTTACCGCTTGATCGGGCTGGCCGACGAGGCGGATTTATACGGATTGAGCAATTTGCTCGCTACACGGAGCTCAAAGCGTTTTGATACGCTGCGCTCTTTTGCATGGCATTTGTCGCGCCTTGCCGACACAGGACGCAGCCTGGAAGCGGAAGAAAAGATGCTCGCACGGCTTCAAGGCATTCATGCACAAAGCTACTCGAACGTTGAACTGCTGCAGGCGCATCATCTATTGTTGAAAGTCTATTGCCAGCTAAACCGCATTCCGGAGGCAGCTGAGCAACTCGAGCGCATCAAAGAACTCGGCGGCACGCGGCCGGACCAAGAAGCGTTTTACTTTATTTACAGCGGTGAATGGGACAAAGCCGAAGCGGAGCTCATTGAACAGCTGAAAATCGAAGACCGTAAATGGGGGCCGATCACTCATTTATTATATGCCGACCTGTTGTCGATGCGCGGCGCACCGGAACGGGCGCTTTCGTTGTTGGATGCAGGTGAACAAAAATATCCCGGGGTCCACGGGTTTGCTACAGAACGGGTCGCCAAGTTTCACCAGCTTGGGCGTTTCGAGGAATGCCTGCAGCAGATCAATGAGGCACTCGCACGCAATCCGCTGCACGGAAGGCGCTTGGGCTTTATTCATTTGGCGGCGCATTGCCTGTATGAGCTGAAACGCTTTGATAAACTCCGCGAGTGGATCGGTGACCATCCAAAAGAACTGGCTGAGACTTTTTTTGCCAATGCCACGATCGATGCGGACGCAAAGCATAAAAAGCTGGCGCTTACGCCGGAAGTTCAAAAGCTCAATTATTGTGTCCCGGCGTCGCTGTCGCTTATGCTTCAGGCATTTGGAAAAAAAGCCACACAAGATGACATTGCCGAACACGTCTTTGATGTAACGGGTTCAAAGCTTCAGACGACGATTGAATATATGGAAACGCAAGGCTTTACCGGCCGTTATTTTAAAGGCACGATCGAGCTGTATAAACAATTCATCGATGCCGGGGCTCCGGTATTGCTCAGCATGTTGATCGAAAACAATGCACACGTCCAGGTGGTAGTCGGCTATGACGACCGGGTGCAGGCGCTGCTGATCCAGGACCCGAACGATCTGGCGCCGTATTTGATTGCCTACAGCGAAGTGCCGAAGGCGTTCCGGATGACGGATTCGTTGAGCATCGCATTTGTCCAGCCAGCCGGGCAGCCGTTGCTTGAACTGCTGGAGCCGGAGCAGCATGACTTTTTTAAAGGGCTCTACGGGTTATTGGACCACATGCCGCTTGATGAACCGGCTTTGGTGCAATTCCTGGCTGATCATGAACACGAGCGTTATGCGGCGACGGTTGGACTGACGCTTGCTTTTGAAAAAGCCGATGCCGGGTTGTACGACCGCTGGATTGCCCGGCTGACCGAAGAACTCGGAAAAGACGACGAGGAACTGGCGCTGTTGATTGCACATCTGCACTTCCAGAAAAACGACAACGATAAAGCGCTCGCTGCACTGGAATCCGTTGCACAATCGACAAGCCCGTATGCGCTGTTTTTGCAGGCGGCGATTGCCATGAGCAATGACCACAACGAGCGTGCGATTCCACTGCTCAAGCGCTCGATCGAACTGGACCATTACCAGCCGATCGCATACAGCCATTTGGCCCGCTGTTACTTGGATAGCGATCGTATTTTCCAAGCATATAAATGGTCGACGATTGCCATCCGCCAGTTGGAAGAAGACTTGTTTGCGCAAATTACGCATGGATTGATTCAATACGAGTACGGGGCGATCGAACAGGCGCGCCGGCGTTTTGAAAAGTTGGCGGAAAAAAATCCGGAAGACGGGTACTTCGTGTATGAAATCGGCCGCTGCGAGCAAGCGCTTGACCATACGGAAAAAGCGTTGGATGCTTACCGGCGCTCGCTCCAGCTGGATGATGCGCTGCCGTTTCCTTACCTCCGGATGGCAGAGCTGTATATGGCAGATGAACGCTGGAGTGAAGCACAGGCAGCGATTGAAGAAGGACTATCTAAAGATGACAGCCAGGACATTTTGCATTTGTATCTCGGCCATATCGCCATCGAACAAAAACGTTTTGCCGAAGCAGAAGCGGCTTACCGGCGTGCGCTTGAACTCGACCCGGCTGATTTGTTTGCACCGGTGCACATCGCGCATGCGCTGTTTGAGCAAAAACGCCAAACAGAAGCGACCGAGCTGCTGTTGAGCTTTTTGGGCCGGGCCGATGCGGCGTATCGCCTGCGCGCAGCAGACCTTTTATGGGAACAGGCAACAGATATGAGAGATGCCGGGCCGGCGCTTGATATGATTGAAGGTGGATTTGAAGGGGCAGAAACCGAAGACCTTCGCATGCTGGCAGGCCGTTATGCGGAATTTGGGCTGCAGCCGGCTGTGCGTCCGCGTGTTATGGCCAGCTTGAAAAAGCTGCGACAGCTGAAAGATCCGCATCTTTACTGCTTGGAAGGCGACCTTCATGAACAGGCAGGAAATACGCTTTTTGCGAGGCGCTTGTACGAGCGGGCCGGCGATTATCCGCCGGCATTAATTGCGCTTGGCGAAAGCTTTGAAACAGCGGGGGATGCGAAACGTGCTGTCCGGTTGTTTGAACGGGTAGTGGAACAGGAAGCCGGCAATGCTGCTGCACTCGGGGGACTGGTGCGCAACTACCGTCAGCTTGAGCGTTACCGCGAAGCGTTTCTGGCAGCGATCGATTTTCTGCTGGCTGAACCGTTGTCTGCTGTCTTGCCGGAACTTGTGGAACTTGTCCAAAGCGAGCAGGATGCCGATAAACTGACAGCGACGCTCGACCGTTTGGCAGATCAAGTGCCGGCCGTTTGGCTGTACGCGGCGCGCGCGCACGTGGAAGAAGCTTCCGGTAATTTTGAAGAGGCAGAGCAATGGTTCAAGCGTGCAGGCGATGAACCGGGAGGATTCCCAGCCCGTTTCCAATATGCCTTGTTCTTGAACCGTGTCGGCCAGACAAAACCGGCAGCGATTTTACTCGAACAGTTAATTGCAGAAGAACCGGATACAGAAGAACTGTATACTCACTATTTAGAAACGCTTGAAGAGCTTGGAAAAGTCCACCTCGTGGCAAAGAGGCTTGCAAAGCTGTTGACCGGTGAACCGCTCGGCCAGGCGTACCTGGTTGCAGCAGAAGGGCTTCATGCACGGATGCTGATGCTGGGAGAAGAACAAGCAGATGGCTTTATGTCAAAACTTGTTCTTCAGAAAAAACGCTTCCGGATAGCCAACACCATCCCGAAACTCCTGGAAACGGCAGTCAAGCTGCTTCCGGCAAGCGAAGAACCTGTGTTGAAAACGGCGCAGCTGTATTTAGAGCGGGGCATGCCAAAAGAAGCCGCCGTTGAATTAAAGGCATATGCCGGCATTCCGGGCGACGCAAAACGCTTGTATGTGTTTGCCAATTTGCAGGTGGCGCACGAAAATGCCAAGCCAAACTTGTACGAAAGGGTTATCGGGCAGCTTGCAGCTTATGAAAAAGAACTGCCTCTAGACGGGGAGATGTTGACCTGGTG
>JASKZU010000301.1 GCA_030147455.1 Planococcus sp. (in: firmicutes)
TTTGTCTCTCGAGTTATCAATGACCAGTACGATTTCACCGTCTTGAAATTGGGCAAGGTGACGAATAGGATCCCCCTCTGTTGTGAAATGGATAACTTGAATAGTATCCGGCTGGTTATTCTCAACATTCTCCAAAAAGAGGTAAAAGCGCGCTAAGTTTTTGATTTCACCAGAATTCGATACTTCTATAGTTTCTATGTTTTCAAGAGCAAAGAGCTCGTATTCTTCTCGCACTTGTTTGTATCGCGTCGTTTCTTTTTAAATAGCACTGACTAGCAGTAGGTTTCCATTTTATCCATCACTGTGCAAAGGACCACTTCCTGGCTGTTAACGCTGATAAACTGGTGGCCCTTAGATGGATCCAGCCCTCTAACTTTCCCCGTAAGCCTGCCTACTAACGAAAGTTCATTTTTATCTATATCCAGGTGATATACATTTTGATCCGAGTGATACGTATGAGCAAAGTAAGCAATATTTTCTTTGACAGAAATTGCTCTCGCCCCGTGGACAATGCCTGGAATTGAATAAGCTTGAAAATTCCAGGCATGTGGATTTAATTGAATCAGCGGAAAGTCAGTGTAAGGAAACAACCAAACCGTAGTATCTGCCCCTTTGGAAAGCGCATAACATTCTGCTATCAACGGAGGATTTAATAAGTCTGTATGATATCTAAAAAGAACATTTCCTGTAATATCAAAAAGTACAAGTCCTTCAGTAGAAATGCCGCTTCCAAAAACACCTTCATCAAAATAACTGATCCATATCCCTTCTCCTCCAACCACAATATCTTCAATTCCCATTCCTCCATAAAAAGAACTGACAGCGCCGCCACTCGAATTGAATATGAATATATTGTGTTTCTCTTGTTGCTCTTCATGCGAAACTGCAAGCAATGTCTTGTGGTCAATCCATCTAATATTTGATAGTTCATGTTGCGAAAGAAATCTTTCGGTGTGGACTTTGTTTATTGAAACAATAGATTTATTATTTGTTCTAAGAAGAATGGCAGTTCCATATTCGCTATGCCAGTCTGCATCAATGATTTCAATTGGCTCTGCTTGGCATTCTGGAATCGAATAAAGAATTTTGTTAACTAATTTCTCATACATAGAAAGTCTTACGCTTTCTTTCATCTACAACTATCCTTTCAAAAAATCTTATGCATTCCGTTCAATGCAATGTCAGCACCGGTTCTTGGCCGAAAAAGCCATTAAAATCCATAGACTGCTTTTTCATTTGGCCCAAATACCGGTACTCAATGATCAGCGCCTGAAATTCATGAATGGAATGTTCATCTCTTGAATCCACTTTAAAGGCCACGCTAAAGTCGCGGGCTGTAGGGCTGAAACCTTGCACAGGAATGAGGCTCTGCATAATTCCATCCTCAATAACCGCCGCCCCGTCCATGACGCCTATGCTTTCGCTCGCATCGATAAACGGCGTGATTGCAATTTGCGCGTCGGATTGCTGGTGGATGATTCCATCTTTTTGCACGACGTAGATGTTTTCAATGGTTGGTGTGCCATAGCCTGTCCAGTCAAAGCCGTAACCATAGAAAATGGTTTTGTGTTCTTGCAGCAGCGCCGCAGAACTAGCACTCGAGCTAGTAATTTGGAATCCGGAAGTTGCCGATAAAAAATAATAGCTGCCTGAAACCATTAAAATCAAAGTTAACGCAAGTATTGCAATCCCCATCTGTTTCCTCACTGAAATTTCTCCTTTCGCACGTTCAATTTATTAAGAACAATTGCTCTGTACATGCATAACTGGATAAAACAAAATGCATAAAGTTTATAAAGATTCTTTCGATTTCATACAATAAAAATCCTCTTTTTTGGAAAAATGAAACTTTATGGAATTTAACGAGTATATTAGATAAGACGTCGACCGACAAAGGGGATGATGATATGTATGGTGCAGATTCAGCAGACTTGATTAAAATTTTTGCAATTCTAGCTGTCCTGGCCTTGATTAACGTGAGCGCAAATGTTTTGCTGCGCAGAAAACTTGGAATCCAAAAGCCGAAAACGCTTAGGCCGTACCATGTGAACGGCTTACACAAAAAATTCGAGCGGCTGCTTCTCGGATTGGGGATGCTGCTTGTAGTGTTCGGGTATTTTTTTACAATCAACCAATTACCCGAACCACCGCTTTTAATCGCGCAGCCGTTCTTTTTGCTGATGCTTACACTTTATAGTTTTGAAATTCTAAGGGCCATTATGGAGCGCAAATACGCCCGCAACCCAAATGCCTACAAATTCACCATTATTCAAATCGCGTATATATCAGTGGTGCTAATCGCTATATTGATGACCGGATTTTTCGGTATCTATTAATAAAAAAGGATTGCCTTCAAACTTGATTCGTTTGAAGGCAATCCTTTTTGCTATAAGTTAAATCAATTTCACTGTTTATTTTTTCTTAGATTTACCATTCGTAACCTGTGCGTCGACACGAACAGATTCATAAATGGAGTTGGCGAGTAGACGGTATGAATGTTCGGTATGGGCACGGAATGCCAAGTCGTTCGCGAACAGCGTATACGTTGTATTGCCTTTATCAACTGTCAGGGCCATTGGCTGGGCACGGGCTTTTTCGTGTCCTGGCCACCAGCCGGAAATGTAGAAATCTTCACTGTCCTGGAAACTTGCCAATACTTCAGCACCTTCCGGGACTTTGGAAATCCATGAACCGGTCGTTACGTACAAGTTTTCCTGCTGGTCATATCCCGCTGTCAAAAGATGGGGAGCAACGTCTGCTTTTACAAGCCCTTCATGGCGTCCGCCAGTGCTTGTGTAGGCGAAACCAGGAAGCACGCCGCTTCTGCTGACTGCATTGAGCGCCGATGAACCGATTCCGACATACGCTTTGCCGGCTGTTTGCTGTGCATTGAACGAACTTGTATCACTTACGATAACATCGGCGTTTGCCGCTGTTGTCAATTCAAAGCCAAGCTGGCGCAGCGAGAAGTTCAGCTGTGCTGATCCGGTTGCCGCCACTTTTGGCTGCTTTAATTTTTCAACAGGAGCGTTTTTCCCGTTGCCGAAAGATTGTGCTTCAAAATAATAATCATCTGCATATGCACGCAAATCGTTCGTAGCAACGATATAGTCGCCCGCCTGCGCTTGTCCTGTGCTTTCTGTCAGCACTTCCACTGTTTTGCCCTCGGCAAGAAGGTTGTTGACGACGCGGACAGCATCGTTTGTCGTGTTTTTAAGCAGTTGTTTCGGCGGGTTTCCTTGGATGGTGCTTGTTGGGATGACCACTTCTGAAACTTCGGCTGTCTTGCCGTCAAAGACGCCTTCCTGGCGAACTTCTGTAAGGTCGAATCCTCTCAAGTCAGAGAAATTCACGACTACAGGATCATACATTGCATCCCAGTCGGAAACATCGTCGCCTTTATAGAGCATCGCATTAGCCAAGCCGCGTTTTGCTTGATGCATCGGCACTACGAATGTGCCTTTCGGGTATTTGACGCCATCGACCGTAACCGTCTTCAAAGTCTTCTCGAGTTTGATGCCGTTGCGGACCAAGTATTCCGCCATATTATACGCTTCCAATCCGTTTTTCTGGATTTTTGAATCTGTTGGAATCACATAATAATCCGGGAAGAAGTTTTCGTTGCCACCGCGCACACGCCCGATTGAATCACCTGCTGCGTTGACCAAATGCTCATCAACTGCGCGGTTGTCTTCCCCGTTGACGCCGCGTTTGAAAATCTCCAATTGTTCTTTGTATAATTTATCTTTGTTGTCGTGCACATATTTCGCTGCACCCAATCCGCTTCCTACCAAGGCATTATAGGAATTTTGGCTGAGCGTCGGCGCTTCGATCGTATGGCTGAGCGCTCCGTGAAGCATGCCGTACATCGCTGTATACGCTGGCGTCATGTCGTCCCAGCCTGAACCATAGCCTTCTTTGGCAATAAAGTAAGAATCCAAGTCTGAGTTGGCGATTCCTGCATTGCCTAGCGCATGCGCCTGTTCCATCATGTTGCCGATCAACAAGTCATACTCGAAGTTCGGGTTGTGGGGCGGCGTTGCCGGTTCGATCAGGAACCCGTCTACATAGCCGTGGAAATCCACGAAAGACAACGGCGTCCATTGCGACACCACTTCATTTACTTGCTGCGTCTCGACTTGCGTCTGATAGGCATTGTCACGGTTCAAGTCGAAGCCTTCCCCGTTAGCGCGTGTATTGGCAATTCTGCCGTCGGGATTGCTCGTGAACATATAGAGGAAAATCGCATCATCCAAGACTTCGTCCACGTTCAACGTCTCCAACGCTTCGGTCGTACCGTCTGTATTGTTGAATGTGACTTCTTCTTCGAGAGCAAACTTCTCAAGCAGTTCCACTTGGACGTCTACGCCTTCTACTTCATCGGGGTGGATGTTGTTGAACCAAATAGGAACCTGGTAATCTTCCATTTCGCCGTTTTCCAGTTTTTCCATAAGGCCTTCCGGATCTTCCAGTGCTTCAGGCAAAGTTTCATTCAAATATGTATCCACTGCCTCTTCGTCCCGTGCTAGCACCACAAAGTGAATGTCATTTCCTTTTGAAGATTCCCCTACTTTTTGATATTCCAAGAAGCGGTCGTTGCTCTTGTCTTTCTCAGCTGCTTCAAAGATTTCATCAATTGCAGGCTTTAGTTCCTCGTATTTCTTGAACTCGTCATAAACGTTCCACTTGACCGTTGTCGCTGCTTTTTTACCGCTTGCCGAATCCGCTACTGCCAGTTCGTAGTCGCCGATAAACTGCTGATATTGCGTACGGATGGCACGGCTCGACAAATCCCCCGTCCCGTACGGCAATCCAAATTCCAACGTTGCTGTAATTTCTGTTGTGCCTTCGACAAATTCTGGTCCTTCAACGACTGTAATAAACGGCTTCCCGTTGTAATTGCTTCCTGAAGTCCAGCTTTGCCATTCAGAGATCAGCTTATCGCCAAAGTAAAACTCAACATTTTCCAGATCCACGCCTTCCCCAAGATCAGCACGGACTTCCACTTTCCGTGATTCAGTCATGGAGAAAACCGATTGATCGAGTTCCAGTTCTCCGATTGCACTTGCTTCCACTGCGCCTATCGCAGGCGTATATAGCGATACCGACAAAACGACTGCCGATAAACCAGTTACCATTTTCTTCATTTATCCACCCAACCCTTCGAATTTTTTATTCACTAATATTTATAAATATACCATAAATATTCACTATAGAAAGATTTAATTTATTTTTTATGTATATTCAGTACTTTCTTCCAATATTCCATCAATTTGTTTTATTGAAAATAGCTGAATAGTCCTTTTTGGACGGTGAGTTAAAACTTGTGTATTTCCCTGGTGATTTATTGAAAACTCCTTATGCGAAGACCCGTGCTCAAATAAAAACCCCAACCAGTTGTTGCTAGTCGGAGTTTAGCTGAAATTCATTTTAAAAATTTACTAATCGTTCGCAGCTCATTTAACACGTATAGAGCAAATCTTCTACTTCGAAGGATTTTCCAGTTTTTCAGTTAGAAAATAAGCAATCGTCGCCATCGACAAGATGATGGCTAGCGGCAACACTGACGTCTCGCCAAATCCTCCTGCCTCATTTGGAATCGAATTAACTAATGTTGGGGCTGGAACATACAATGTCGTCAAGATAAAGCCGGACACAATGTGGAACCCGAAGTATAGGACAGCTAAGCTTAAAATAAAAATGATGTATTTTTTCATCGTTTCCCCTCCTTCCTTTTGTTTACGGATCAATTGGAAAAAGGTTCCTAAAAATCAAATCGAAAAAAAATGTCCTATTCCTCTACTTTTTGAATGTTAGCGATTCAACTCCTATTGGCATGTGCTGTTAATAGTTTTAACTTTTCTTAAGCTGATCGATTGGGCTTTGCCTTCGCCTGCCATAATTTGCTCTGCCGTCATTTTTCTAATGATCGTAACTTCTTGTTCACTGTATTCAACAAAAACAAAATCTGAGAATAGATCGCCATTTTTTAATTCTACTGTTACGCGCTCCCCGTTTTCTAACTTTCTTAAAGACGGAAACTTAGCGTCGAGCCCGGAAATCTTATGTTCGTACCGTTTTCTCTGGAGATAGCCTTGCGCCAGCAAAACAATAAGGATCGTGGTAACTATTCCCCACCAGCCGGTTTTTTGGGCAATGGGTTTTTGCAACAAAATAATTACAGGAATAATGCTGAAATACAAAAAACCGTACCAAACTCTCATTTCGTCGTACCCCGTTCTATCATTTCTGTCTTCGAATTTATGCAAAGCTAACCTTAAACTTACTTCATCATTTTTTCCGGATGTCCTCACTCATCGTTCTTTAGAGCCTTTGCTAAAACAGATTGTATAAAGTCTCCCTTGCCTTCTGTATAGGCAGCTCGGTCTTTTGCAGAAGCAGCTAATGCTTTCTTTACAGACTCATATTTACAGGCAACTTCCG
>JASKZU010000323.1 GCA_030147455.1 Planococcus sp. (in: firmicutes)
CGCCTGAAGCGCAGGTTCCGGTATGAACAGGATCAACTGGATATTCATTCTTTAAATGACATCAATATTCTTTTGTCTACAAGCTCAACTCCGGCTTTGCCGGAGTTTTTTTGTTTTCTTAATTGAATAAGACTAAAAAAAGTGCAGGCACTTTTAAGGAACGCCAAATGATATACTGATGGCATATTTATCTGGAGGCGATCATGTGCACAAGGTAGAAGAGTACGCGCAGCTAATTGCGCAATTTGAAAGCGGCTCATATTTTCGATTGCTCGGGTTTAGTATTGTACAGGTAGAGCGTGGTTCCGCAGTGCTTCAACTCGAAAGAAAACCTGAAAACGATAATATGCAAAATGTATTGCACGGCGGCGCCATCATGTCTGGCCTTGATATTGCCATGGGATTGGCCTCGCGTTCACTTGGAAGCAATGCAGTATCGACCATTCAAATGGAAGTCCGTTTCGTCAAAAGTTTAGAAAAAGGAACTGCTTCGTTTCATGCGCAGCTTATGCACGAAAGCAAAAGCACGGAAATCCTGACAGGCCGTGTGCTCAGCAGTGAGAATGAACTGCTTGCCTACGCAACAGGCACGTTCAAGTTGTGACTCTACAGGCAACTTGCCAAATAAACTGATCAAATAAAACTTCCTGGCGCTGTGGGCGACAGGAAGTTTTTTATTCGGCTTTTTTACAGAACTCAATTTCTTGACCCTTTTTCCTGCACTTGATATAATTATTCTTAATTCAAGATATTTTAATTCGAATTAAAAAGAGGTGAAGGAAATGGAGTTTGCCAACCAACATCTGAATGCCGTAACCGTTTTGATTCGCGCAGCCGATGCAGTTTATGATGCAATCAAGCAGGAGGCAGCAGGGCAGGACTTGAATGTCACAGAGTTCTCTGTACTCGAGTTGTTATATCATCAAGGCCGCCAGCCAATCCAGGCAATCGGCAAAAAAGTGTTGATTGCAAGCAGCAGCATCACCTATGTCGTTGATAAATTAGAGCGTAAAGGGTATGTAGAACGGGAAGCTTGCACAGAAGACCGCCGCGTCACTTATGGCTTGCTGACAACAGACGGCGAAAATTTGATGGCCGGCATCTTCCCAGGATATGAACAGAAAATAGGCAGCTTATTCGACGGGTTAAGCGAACAAGAAGTAAAGAACTTGATTGACACACTAAAAAAAATCGGATGCGGATCTCGAGACGGCCAGCCGTCAGGATGCGCAAGCGAAACAAAGGAGCAATATGCATGAATGAATTAAAAGGAATCCATCACGTAACAGCGATTACCAGCAGTGCTGAAAAAAACTATGAATTTTTTACTTATGTACTAGGCATGCGCCTGATCAAGAAAACCGTAAATCAGGACGATATCCAAACTTATCACCTGTTTTTCGCAGATGACAAAGGATCTGCGGGAACGGACATGACGTTTTTTGATTTCCCGGGAATTCCAAAAGGGCACCACGGAACCAATGAAATCTACAAAACAGCTTTTCGTGTACCATCAGACGATGCACTCGGCTACTGGGAAAAGCGGTTCGACAAATACGAAGTAAAGCATGACGCAGTCGTTGAACAATTCGGCGTCAAGACGCTGTCGTTCTCAGACTTTGATGACCAGCAGTATATGCTTGTTTCAGATGAGAACAACACCGGCATTGAGGCTGGAACGCCTTGGCAAGATGGGCCGGTGCCTCTCGAATTTGCCATTACAGGTCTTGGGCCGATTCATATCCGTATCGGTCAATTCGATTATTTAAAGCAAGTGCTGGAACAGGCAATGCATATGCGTGAAATCGCTAAAGAAGGATCTTTGCACTTGTTTGAAATGGGGCAAGGCGGCAACGGAGCCCAGGTCATTGTCGAACATAACGCTGTTCTGCCTCCAGGCAGACAAGGATTCGGCACCGTTCACCATGCGGCTTTCCGTGTTGAAGACCGCGATGCACTAGAAGAGTGGATCAGCCACATGCAGCAAACCGGGTTTTCTACGTCCGGCTATGTAGACCGCTTTTTCTTTGAATCGCTTTATGCACGCGTTGCGCCGGGCTTATTGTTTGAATGGGCGACAGACGGGCCCGGGTTCATGGGCGACGAGCCTTATGAATCATTAGGAGAGAAATTATCGCTTCCGCCGTTTTTAGAGCCAAAGCGTGAGCAAATCGAAAGTCTGGTGCGCCCAATCGATACTGTGCGCAGCACAAAAACAATCAAAAAAGAATACTTGTAAATGTGTCAGAAAGCACTGCCTAAAAATAGGCAGTGCTTTTTTGCGGCGACATTATCGCAGGAAACGCCAAGAGAAAACAAGAAATGGGAAAGATGCTTAAATGGGTGGATTTTGGGAACTTTTTGATTCTTTTTACGTATAGTTAAATAATGGAGAGGAAAAGAGGGGAGCGCAATGCCAACCTGTGAAAATTGCCGCACCCGGTGGAAATGGAGCCAGACAGTTAGGCGACTCCTCACACTTGGTGATTGTTTAAAATGTCCGGCATGCCGACGCGAGCAATTCCTGACAGTAAAGTCCCGTAAACGAACCGGCGTCTACGTATTTGCTGCGCCGCTTTTGATGTTTGTATCAGTCGCTTTTGGAATCGATCCATTTGCTTCACTCGGGTTATTTTTAATGGCCTTTTTACTGCTGCTCGCTGTAACCCCCTTTTTTATCGAACTGACCAATGATAAAGGGCCGATGTGGTGAAACATTAAAATTTCGGCTTTTTTCTGGACACTCCTGAAAGCTTGCGCTAAACTTACAACTAATCATTTATAGCGTTCTTCGGGGTCGGGTGAAATTCCCAATCGACGGTAACGAAGCAATTCGAAGCCCGTGAGCCTTTCGGGGCAGGATTTGGTGCGAGTCCAAAGCCGACAGTTAAAGTCTGGATGGGAGAAG
>JASKZU010000313.1 GCA_030147455.1 Planococcus sp. (in: firmicutes)
AAACAGATAGCCAGGAAGCTCTGCCGGACTATCAAAAGCTGAAAACTGAACGGCTAATCGCGGTTCCAAAGTTTTTCCTCGGGCTTGGACGTCTTCATCCGGCTGGAAAAAACGCATTTTGGCATACGCAAAAATCCTATACGCACCAAATCGACGGCACGTTGAAATCACGCAACAATGTCATGCGTTCAGACTCGGAATTCATGGAATACGACAATAGCCGAAAAACAGAAATTCTCCAGGAATACTTTGTTCCTGTAGATCAATTCGAAAACTATATCACGGATTTAAAAGCGGTGTTAACAGCAAATCCTGAATTCAATTTATTGAATGTAACCATTCGCTTCGTAGAGCAAAACGATAAAGCCGTTTTATCCTATGCCAAAGACGATATGTTTTCACTGGTTTTGCTGATCAACCAGGAAACGGATGCCGCGGGTATGAGCGAGACCGAGCGCGTCGTTCAGGACATGATCGATGTAACATTATCGCACAATGGAAGCTATTACTTGCCGTACTACGGCTATCCGACAAAAGCGCAAATGCAGGAAGCCTATCCGCGTACGAATGAATTTTTCGATTTTAAAGACCAGCATGATCCCGATCATGTGTTTTCAAATGTATTTTACGAGGAGTACCGGCCATGAACTATAAGCGCTTTATTTACTACCAAGGAACTATCGGAATGGCTTCTAGCATGATCTTTCCGTTTTATATTTTGCTCATTAAAAATGTCGGCAATAGTTATGCGCAGTTTGGCTGGGCTTATGGATTGTTTGCGCTGACGGCTGCGCTGTGCTACCCGGTTATCGGCAAATATGCCGACCGGGTCGGTGATAAAACTTTGCTCGGCGTCTATTCATGGGGAATGGCCATCATCTTGCTGTTCTTTCCGCTGGCCACAGAAGTTTGGCACGTCTATATCCTTCAAATCGGCATGGGCATACTTGGCGCCATCCAGAAAAACTCGGAGAAGACGGTGCTGGCCCGTTACGTGACAAAAGATATCGCCGGTTCGCAAATCGGCGTCTATCATGTATGGACATCTGTCGCTGCTGCTCTTGCCGTGATCGCCACCGGCTATTTGGTCGACTTTTTGACCATTGCGAGCATCTTTTACATCGCTTCGCTCGTTTTTGCATGGAGCGGCCTTCAAGTATTCAAGCTCACAACCGAGAGCGCATCCCGATAGGACGTTGCTTTTCGCCCGATAAAAAAAGGCCGTCCAGTTGGGCGGCCTTTTAGGTTAGGCATGCGATTCCACAAAGCTTCTTGCAGCAACGTAATTTCATCTTAACACCTGACATATTTCCGTTTAAAGCCGAGCCTTCCTTTTTCCAACCCTTGCTGGATGCTCTCATAAGCATGGAGAAAGGCCGGTTTTTTGTTGGCCCGCTTTAATTCGACTTTGCCGACCTGCTTCGCCAACCGAGTGGCTTTTTCGCTTTTTGGCTTGAATGAAATGGCGACTGTGTAGAGAAAGTTGTTCATGGACGCTTTGGCCCGTTCCGGAGATATGTGGATATCCGCTGCTACAGCATCGAGCATTCCGCCGATCTTGTCTTCGGAAAATTCGCTGTCCGGCCGGTTGCCGAGCAGCCAGCAATAACAGCTCCACCCCGCAGACATTCTCAGCTCTTCGCCGCTTGCGATCCATTTATCGGCCACTTGCTGGGCAATATCAGCTTCAGACAAAGTGACAGCAACCACATAGTCCGACAGCATATAAAAGTAAGCGGCGTCCATCCAGCGGTCGAAATCCGCTGCAGTCATCGCTTTCGGGTCGGCGATGATGCCGGCAAAATACATGGCGTCGTAGTTTCCGGTGGCATACAATTCTTCTGCCAGCGGCTGATTGATGCCTATTTCTTTTGCCATTGGCTTCATGGCGCCTGTTGCAACCCCAAATAGCGGCTCATGCGCCCCGCTCGACAAGTACATATTCTTGGTCCGCTCTTTGCCTAAAGCTTCCAGTTCTTGCATGACTGCTTGTGCATCCATTTACGACACGCCCCTTTTACATGATGATGGCATTCCTTATTTCGTTTCTGCTTTGACTAAGCGATGCTCAGCTTTGCTCCACTCGAACTCATCAAAATCGTGGGCTATCTCACTGTTTGCATGAATGTTTTGCATGGCTTCCAGCAAGGCTTTCTCATGCTCCGGCATAAACCGTGCACTGACGTGGTTGACGATCAATTTCTCGGCTCCAGCTGATTGAGCAATATTGGCTGCATCAAACGTTGTCGAATGGCCGTACTCCTGGGCAAGTTTTTTCGTCTCGCCGTCAAACGTCGCTTCATGCACAACAAGATCTGCATTTCGGGAGAGTTCAGCCGACTTCCGGCAAAACCGCGTATCGCCGAGAATCGCAACAACAAATCCGGGTTCAGCCGGCTCTGTCACGTGTTCTGAAAAGATGGTTTCGCCGCTTTCAAGCTGCACATCTTCACCGGCTTTTAGTTTTGCGAGCAAAGGGCCTTTGGGTACGCCAAGCTGGCGGGCCTTTTCGATGTTGAGCTTCGGCGCAAGCGGCTTTTGTTCGATGCGGAATCCATAGCTTGGAATCACGTGTTCGAGCAAACCCGCTTCTACTTTCATCAAGTCATCCTCGAAAATGACGCCCTCAGCCACTTCATGGAAATGAATCGGATAAGTCAGATGGGTGCGGCTCAGGCGCAGTGTCGTCTCGACATAGTCTTTCAGTTCTTTCGGCCCGTACAAATGGAGCGGTTCTTCGCCGCCCTGGAACGAACGCGACCCGAGAAGTCCCGGCAGCCCGAATAAATGATCGCCGTGCATATGGGTGATAAATACTTTTTCGATCTTTCTCGGCTTGATCGTCGTCCGAAGGATTTGGTGCTGCACCGCTTCCCCGCAATCAAACAGCCAAACGGTTCCCCGCTCTTCCAGCAATTTCAGCGCAAGTGAAGACGTGTTGCGCATTTTCGACGGCATGCCTGCTCCCGTCCCTAAAAAAACTACCTGCATTATCGGTTCTTCCTTTCGTGATCGCTCAAAAAATCTTTGCTGAAACTGGTTTGCGCCCCGTGTCCGGAAGCGTTGTTTTTGATGCCCCTTGAGATAGCCCCTTTGCCGAACCTGCTTTCCAGTTTGGAAACCAAGTCGAGAATCGGCTCGTCTTTGGCATGTTCCTGAAACGTAAACAGCGACAATTGTTCGGTCATGTCGCCTTTATCAACTACATTGGATACCGTCACACCGACAAGGCGGAGCGCTTCGCCGTTCCAATGCGTTTCAAACAGCTGCCAAGCCTGGTGCTGGATATCGGTTTCTTTCCAGACGGTATTGTTCAGCGTGATGCTGCGGGTCCTGTTTTTCCACTCTGAACTCCGCGTCTGGATGCTGACGGTCGACCCGGCCAAGTTCTGCGTATGCAGGCGTGCCGCCACTTTTGCGCTCAGTCCCCGAAAAATGCGCTTCAGGTTTTCAAGGTCGGTTTCATCGACCGGCAATGTCGTGGAAGTCCCGACGCTTTTGCGGTCATAAATCGAATCGGGGTCGACTTCCCGCTGGTCTTCGCCCCGCGCACGCGCTTGCAGGCGCACGCCGTTTTTCCCAAGCTTTTCTTTTACCAAGCCTTCAGGCGCATTGGCCAAGTCGCCGATTGTGTAAAGCTTGAGCCCATTCATTTTGGCGGCAGTGCTTTCGCCGATTCCATGCATGTCAATAAGTGGGAGCGGCCATAACACCCGCTCGATATCGCGCTTTCTTAAAATCGTGGTGCCGAGCGGTTTTTTCATGTCCGATGCGGTTTTGGCCAGAAACTTATTCGGTGCGATACCGATTGAACACGGCAAATCCAGCTCTATGAGAATACGTTGCTGAAGCTCTTTTGCAATATCTACCGGATGGCGTTCTGCTGATAGGCTCGTCACATCGAGATAGGCTTCATCGATCGATACCGGTTCGACTGCATCGGTATAGGTGCGCAAGATTTCGAACATAGCCCGTGAGGCTTCGCGGTAGCGGTCAAAATTCGGCGGCAGAATCAGCAGCTGCGGATATTTCTTTTTTGCTTCGTGCACTTGCATCGTTGTGTAAATGCCATAGGCCCGTGCTTCATAAGAACAAGTAACAATAATGCCTTTTCGCTCTTTCGGATTGCCTGCTATTGCCAACGCTTTCCCTTTAAGCGCCGGGTCATGCGCTTGTTCTACCGAAGCATAGAAACTATTCATGTCAATATGAAAAATGACTCGACCAGCCATAACCATCGCTTCACTTTCGTTTTCTTTCAGTGTAACAAAAAAAGGGGGAGCTGGCATCCCGTTCCTCTTGGATTGCCCATTGGAAAAACAGCTCCCAAGCGGTTTTACACCTGCTTAGGAGCTGTTTGGATTTAACGCACGGCTGCTTCTTTAACGATTTCTACCAGCAGCTCTGTCAACTTCTCGAGTTCTTCTACCGGCATGCGTTCATTTGTTGTATGGATTTCCTCATACCCGACACATAAATTGACCGTCGGAATGCCGTGTCCGTTTATAATATTGGCGTCGCTTCCGCCGCCGCTTGTCAATACGGGAGATGGGCGCCCGATGCGTTCCGCCGCCGTTTTGGCGATATCTACAACCGGATCCATTTCGTCGAAATAAAAGCCCGGGTACATAAGCTGAACGTCCGTTTCTGCACGCCCGCCCATTTCTCTTGCCACTTTTTCAAAAGCGGATTCCATGTGCGCTGTCTGACTTGCCAGCTTGTCTTCGCTGATCGAGCGCGCTTCAGATAAAATGTGCACTTGATCGCAAACGATGTTCGTCGCTTGTCCACCCTCGAAACGGCCGATGTTTGCGGTCGTTTCTTCGTCGATGCGCCCAAGATTCATGCGTGCAATGGCTTTGGCAGCAATGGTAATAGCCGAAATGCCTTTTTCCGGTGCAACGCCGGCATGTGCCGTTTTTCCGTAAATCGTCGTCCACAGCTTAGCCTGATTCGGCGCAGCCGTGACGATGCCGCCAACTTGTCCGTCGCTGTCCACTGCATAGCCAAATTTCGCCGTCAACAGCGAAGCGTCAAATTCTTTTGCGCCGACTAAGCCGCTTTCCTCGCCTGCTGTAATGAGGAATTGAACATCTCCATGTTCGACGTTTTCTTCTTTCAAGTGGCGCGCCAATTCCAATAGCGCTGCAATGCCCGCTTTGTCGTCTGCCCCGAGTATGGTCGTGCCATCCGAATAAACATAGCCTTCGCGCACTTCCGGTTTGATCGTTTTCCCAGGTACGACCGTGTCCATATGGGCTGTGAAATAAATGGCAGGCGCACCTTTTTTCGTTCCTTCGAGCGTCGCGACCAAATTGCCTGCCCCGTGCCCAGTCCGCTGTTTCGAATCGTCTTCAACTACTGAGAAGCCGAGCGCTTCCAGCTTTTCTGTCAGTACAGCCGCAATCTTCGTTTCATTTTTAGTTTCAGAGTCGATTTGCACAAGTTCTAAAAATTCATTCAGCAATCGTTCGGTCTTCATTTAAAAACTCCTCTTTTCATCTGTTAAGGCTGTATAAAGGCCATTAAAGCGGCATATTGCCGTGCTTTTTCTTCGGCCGTTCGTCTTTTTTAGTGCGCATCATTTCAAGCGCTTGAATTAATTTAATGCGCGTCTCGCGTGGATCGATTACGTCATCCACCATGCCAAGCGATGCAGCCACATACGGATTGGCAAATTTTTCGCGGTATTCCTCGATCTTCGCCGCACGAGTGGCTTCCGGATCTTCACTTGCAGCAATTTCCCGCGCAAAGATGATATTTGCGGCACCGTTCGGCCCCATCACTGCAATTTCCGCATTGGGCCACGAGTAAACCAAATCAGCGCCGATGGACTTGGAATTAAGCGCAACATACGCACCGCCATAGGCTTTTCTCAAAATGACAGTCATCTTCGGCACCGTAGCTTCCGAATAAGCGTACAGAATTTTAGCACCGTGGCGGATGATGCCGCCGTGTTCCTGCTTGATGCCCGGGAAAAATCCTGTGACGTCTTCAAATGTAATGAGCGGGATGTTAAAGCTGTCGCAAAAGCGGATAAAGCGGGCTGCTTTGTCGGATGAATCGATATCCAAACCACCTGCCATCACTTTGGGCTGGTTGCATACCAGCCCAACGGTCTCGCCTTTGATACGGGCCAGGCCAATGACGATATTGCGGGCAAATTCCGGCTGCACTTCCATAAAGCTGCCGGCATCCACAACTTGTTCCACTACTTTCCGGACATCGTACGGGCGAATCGCTTCATAAGGCACAATCTCCGCCAAATCCGGACGGTCGTCGCTTTCGTCCGGTGTGTCGAGACGCGGCGGCATTTCCTCGTTGTTTTGCGGCAAGTAGCTGATCAGGCGGCGCACCATGTCCAGCACTTCTTGTTCAGAACCAGACCGGAAATGGGCGTTTCCACTGACCGCTGTATGTATTTTAGATCCGCCGAGGTCTTCTGACGAAATCTTCTCGCCTGTTACTGTTTCAATGACTTTCGGGCCGGTGATGAACATTTGGCTCGTCTTGTCGACCATAAAAACAAAATCCGTAATCGCCGGTGAATACACAGCCCCGCCGGCAGACGGCCCCATGATCACTGAAATTTGCGGAATGACGCCGGAATAAATCGAATTGCGGTAGAAAACATGGCCATAGCCGTCAAGCGACAGGACGCCTTCTTGTATGCGTGCACCGCCGGAATCGTTCAATCCGATAAACGGCGCGCCGTTTTTAGCAGCCATGTCCATGACATTGGCAATTTTTTTGGCGTGCATTTCCCCTAATGCACCGCCGAACACGGTAAAATCCTGTGAAAACAAGTAAATCGGACGGCCGTTGACTTTGCCGTAGCCGGTCACAACGCCTTCCCCCGGCCCTTTGCCGATGCCAAAGTCTGTTGTGCGGTGTTCTACAAACGGGCTCAATTCGACAAAACTGCCTTCATCGACCAGCAATTCAATGCGTTCGCGGGCCGTCAGCTTGCCTTTTTCGTGCTGCTTGTCGATCCGTTCTTCGCCTCCGCCAAGCTCAATCTCCTTTTTTCGGTCATATAATTCGTTAATGCGTTCAAAAATGTCCATTTCCCCACTCCTCTGTCACTTCTTCTCGCAAAGTTCGTATAACACCCCATGTGCTGATTTCGGATGCATAAAGGCCACCAATGCGCCGCCAGCGCCCATTTTAGGCTCTTCGCTCAACAAGCGCACGCCTTTTGACCGAAGTTCAGCCATTCGCTCTTCAATGCCCGTAACGCCAAAGGCAATATGGTGAATGCCTTCGCCCCTTTTCTCGATAAATTGATGCACCGGGCTGCTTTCGCTCATCGGCTCGAGCAATTCGAGCTTGATATTGCCGGCGTCCAAAAAGGCAACTCTCACTTGCTGGCCAGCAACTTCCTCTACTTTAAGAAGCGGACATCCAAGCGTTTCTGTGTAATAAGGCAGCACCTGCTCTAAATTTTTCACGGCAATTCCAATATGATCTACTTTCTTCATCCCGGTTCACATCCTTTTCAGGCTTCTTCTTCATTGTACCCATTCACTGATGAAAACTCTAGTTGTTAGCGAATATTGCAAAAAAGGCGCCGCTGCAGTTTAAAAGCGCCTGAAAATATGGTATGATTTGCTCAAAGTCCAAGAAACAAAGGAGTTATGCCATCCATGAGAAACCAAGCTTTCCGGAAAGTCATTGTTTATGCAATGGTCGGATTGATGTTGTTGTCGAGCCTGATGATGGGGCTGAGCTTTATCATTTAATGTTAGATTTTAAAAGAGCAGGAACCGCTGTTAAAAGCGTGTTCTGCTCTTTTTTGTTTGCTTGGCCGTTCAGGATGCCAATAAAGAAACCTCAAGACAAAATGTCTTGAGGTTTCTTTAAGTCGGCGTTGCAGCCAGCCCTTTTTTGTTGTGAAAGCCTTTATAGGATTGCTTGATTTCCAAATATTTTTCCATTTCCTGAATGATGGCGTTCAAATCTGCCATCGCCAAGAATTTCTCGTGAGTATCCGGCAGCGGCATCTGCGCAAAGTTCGCTTTGACGCGCGCCAATTTGTCGATATATTGATGAGCCGTATTGCCCGAGTGAACGTGCTCTGACAAATCTTCCAGAAAATCGGCTACAAGCTGCGTCTGGCCGACAATGACCGGCAGCGCCGTAATTTTCGGCAAAATGCGCTCAATGATTTCAAGCTGCTGCTCACGCATATCGAAATAATGGTAATACTTGTTTTCATGGCGCAGCAAATGATTTTCTACGTCCTGATAAGCCAATGCTTTTGCTTTGTCGAGCAGCTGCCCGGCTTCCATTAATTCCTTGCCGGTCCAATCCGATTCACCTTGCCGCAAATAAACCGTAATTTCCCTGAACATCGATGAATAAAGCCGTTCGATGTCTTCACGGTAATCTGCGAGCCTGTTCTCGATGCTTGGCATGTACATATTGACGAGCAGTGCGGTGCCAAACCCAATCATCATTAATGTGACTTCATTCAGAAACAATGCCCCTGTCAAATGCTTGGCGTCATATAAATGCAGCAGGATGACGGCGCTGGATACAAATCCATC
>JASKZU010000316.1 GCA_030147455.1 Planococcus sp. (in: firmicutes)
TCGGGCCGGCTTTTTGTTTTGCCGGCAAACGACAGACTGGTTGTCCCGTGATTGCAAATTCATCTTCAAGTAATGAGGGTGAAGGAAATGAGAAAGATTTTGGAGGGATTCCTGCTGTTTTTTTCTCGATGTCAAAATTGAAACTTAATTGAAAAAGACCATTCCTTCGGGCTATAATGGAACGGTTATCAACAAACGGAAAGGCGGATGCAAAAATGAAAAAATCGGTGAAAATCAAATTGACGACGATCATCCGCCAGCCGGGGTCTGAAGAGCAAATAATGGAATTGCGTGCAGACGGCGTCTTGACGGAAAAAGGCGGCCGAAGCTACTTGCAGTATGATGAACGCCAGGATGAACTCGAAATCCGCACAACAGTTAAACTCGGTGAAAACGAAGCGGTAGTCATGCGAAGCGGAGGCTTGCAGATGCGCTTGCCGTTTTTGCTCGGCAAAGAACAAACCGGCAACTTGCGCAACGGAGAAGGTTCATTCATGCTGACGACAAAAGCGCACGAATTGATCGTTACGGACAACCACTTCCGGGTGCGCTACGATTTGGCGCTTGGCAATGATTATGTCGGCGAATACGAAATGGAAATACAGTTTATGGAGGGAACCCAATGAATGCAGTAGAACAAGTACAACAAACGATCAAGCAGGCGATTGCCGATGCAGTCCAAAAAGCAGGATTGACGGATGAAGCGGTAAACGTCCAGTTGGAATCCCCGCGAGATAAAACGAACGGCGACTATGCGACGAACGTTGCGATGCAATTGACGAAACTTGCAAAAAAGCCGCCGCGCGCCATTGCGGAAGCAATCGTAGAGCAATTGGATACGGCTTCTGCCAACATCGAAAAAGTCGAAATTGCAGGTCCCGGCTTTATCAATATCGTCATCAAAAAAGATTACTTGAACGATGTCATTAAAATGGTTCTTGACCAAAAAACAGCATACGGCCGTTCGAACGCAGGAGCCGGCGAACGTATCCAGGTAGAGTTTGTTTCCGCAAACCCGACTGGCGACCTGCACTTGGGACATGCACGCGGCTCTTCTGTCGGCGACTCGCTATGCAATATCCTAGATCTTGCCGGGTACGATGTATCCCGCGAGTACTATATCAACGACGCGGGTAACCAAATCAACAACTTGGCTTTATCAATTGAAGGGCGTTATTTCGAAGCGCTCGGAAAAGGCGAAAGCATGCCGGAAGACGGCTACCGAGGCCAGGACATTATCGATATCGCTGCAGACCTTGTCGAACAGCACGGCGATAAATTCCTCCATATGTCCGCAGAAGAACGCTATAACGCATTCCGCGAGCATGGCTTGAAAGTAGAACTGGCCAAACTGCAAAAAGATTTGGCTGACTTCCGGGTTGAGTTTGACGTATGGTATTCGGAAACATCGCTTTACAACAACGGCAAAATCGACGGTGCTCTGAAAAAACTGCGTGACAACGGCCACATTTATGAGGAAGACGGCGCGACTTGGTTCCGTTCGACAACATTCGGCGACGATAAAGACCGCGTGTTGATCAAAAATGACGGCACTTATACGTATTTAACACCGGATATCGCTTATCACGAAGATAAACTTCAACGCGGTTTTGATAAATTGATCAATATTTGGGGCGCTGACCATCACGGGTATATTCCACGTATGAAAGCGGCCATCCAGGCGCTTGGCTATGACCGCGATACGCTGGAAGTCAGCATTATTCAAATGGTGCAGCTATATAAAGACGGCGAAAAAATGAAAATGAGCAAACGGACCGGCAAAGCGGTAACGATGCGTGAATTGGTGGAGCTGGTTGGCTTGGATGCTGTCCGTTACTTCTTCGCCATGCGCTCTGGCGATTCGCATATGGACTTTGACTTGGATCTGGCCGTTTCGCAGTCCAACGAAAACCCGGTCTACTATTCGCAATATGCCCATGCGCGCATTTGCTCGATCTTGCGCCAGGCAGAAGAGCAAAACTTTACCGCGTCAGCCGAAAACTTGGATTTGCTGACGCACGAGAAGGAAATCGACGTCCTGAAAAAAATTGGCGACTTCCCGCAAGTGATCGCTGATGCTGCCAAACTCCGGTCGCCGCACCGCGTCACGACGTACATCCAGGAACTGGCATCAAGCTTCCATAGCTTCTACAACGCCAATAAAGTACTCGACGCTTCTAATGAAGAGTTGACGCGCGCACGCTTGGCGCTGATTGAAGCGGTCAAAACAACACTCGCCAATGCGCTGAAAACAGTCGGCGTGCAAGCTCCGGAGAAAATGTAACAGACAAGCAAACAAATATGTGTATAATAAAATCAACAAATCAACTGAATATCATCATTAAGGTGCTGATGCTTAATAGCATGAGTTAAAAGGGAAGCCGGTGCAAATCCGGCGCGGTCCCGCCACTGTAAGTGAGAGCAATCTGCCAAAAGCCACCGTTCATTCCGGGAAGGCGCAGAACGCGACGATCACAAGCCAGGAAACCTGCCTTTTTGATTTTCAACCGTAAGCTTGCGAGGACAGGCCGGACACGCATGCTTTGCGAATCCGTCCCCGCAGTCTCACTGCCGGGGA
>JASKZU010000031.1 GCA_030147455.1 Planococcus sp. (in: firmicutes)
AGCTGTTCTTTCAACAGTTCGTACGCTGCATGGTCAGACGGCGACTGGGCATCCGAATCTTCAATAAAATCACCCAAATGCGAATCATCTTCTTCACCAATCGGCGTTTCAAGAGAAACCGGCTCTTGTGCAATTTTAAGGATTTCACGTACTTTTTCAGGCAGCAGATCCATTTCTTCGCCAATTTCCTCTGGCGACGGCTCGCGGCCAAGGTCCTGAAGCAATTGACGCTGGACGCGGATCAGCTTGTTGATGGTTTCGACCATATGGACCGGGATGCGGATGGTCCGTGCTTGGTCGGCAATGGCACGGGTAATTGCCTGGCGAATCCACCATGTGGCATATGTGCTGAATTTAAAGCCTTTCGAGTAGTCGAACTTCTCGACTGCTTTGATCAAACCCATGTTTCCTTCTTGAATCAAATCCAAGAACAGCATGCCGCGTCCGACATAACGCTTCGCGATTGAAACAACAAGGCGCAAGTTAGCTTCTGCCAATCGTTTTTTCGCTTCTTCGTCGCCTTGTTCGATCAATTTGGCAAGCCGGACTTCTTCTTCGGCCTTAAGCAAGTCTACGCGCCCGATTTCTTTTAGGTACATGCGGACAGGGTCATTAATCTTGACGCCTGGCGGTACGCTCAAATCGTTCAGGTCAAACTTTTCTTCTGTCGGCTTCATCAGGCGATCCAGATGCTCTTCGTCGTCGCTTTTGCGCTCCAGCTCAATGCCGTGGCCTTCAAGCTGGTCGATAAATTCCTCTACTTGGTCTGATTCCATTTCAAAAATGGCTAATTTATCGGCAATCTGCTCATAATTCAATTCTCCGGTTTTTTTACCCTGTTCTAGCAGCTGTTTTTTTGCTTCTTCTACACTTGCTTCCGGGCCTTCAGCAGGCAGCGGAATGTTGTTGGTTACGACTTCTGTTTGGCGTTCGGATTTCTCGGCCATACAATTTTCCTCCTTTAGAAAAAACCGGAATGTTCTACAATGATTTCCGTAAAGCAATCACTTCTTGTGCCAGAAGCAAAGCGCGCTTCAAATCATGCTGTTTTTCCGCTTCTTTTGATTGCTGGATTTTTAAATTGATTTGTTGCTCGATTCGGTGCTTCTGCAAATGCTTTAAGCAATCTGCAACTTCCTCTTCGGGGTGGTCCGGGTCACGCTCAACCAGTGTGGTTTCCATCACTAGCTTGCGGAGTTCGGGATCCGTCAAGGTTTCCAGGAATTTATGGAAATCCGCCTTTTCCCACTCTTCATAGAATCCAAGCAACTGCACATACAGGGCTTGGTATTCTTCGCTCACAAATGGAATGGCTTCTGCTTCGCGGGCTATTTTTTCCATCACGTCCGGCTCCGAGAGTGCATGGGCGAACAACAAGCGTTCTGCCCGGTGAAGCGATGTAATTTTCTTTTGTTCGCGCTTTGGAGCTGCTTGTTGCACAGATTCAGCGGCTTTTGGCCGGCTGCGCTCGATGCTGCGGCTCTCTAAGCGCCTGTATTGCTGAAGAATCGCTTCTTCCGACAATTTCGTCTCAGCCGATAGCTGTTTAATATACAAATCCCGTTCAATCGGAGAGGATTTGCCTGCAAGCAGCTGCAGAACCTCCTGAATATATTGAAGGAGATCGTTTTCATACTGAAAGTTTTTATGGCGGCGTGCGTGCATCATCGCAAAAGCGATAAACGTTTGCGGCTTTCCGATAATCTGCTCACGAAAAGCATCAGCGCCGTTGTCGCGGACAAAGTCATCCGGATCCATGCCATTTGGCAAAACTGCAATTCCAACCTTAAACCCTGCTTCTTCAAGCGGGGCAGCAGCCCGTTTTGCCGCCTCCCATCCCGCGTCGTCACCGTCAAAGCACACGACCACTTCCTGGGCAAACCGTTTCATCTGGCGAATATGCTGAGATGTAAGGGAAGTGCCCATTGTCGCTAATGCATTCTCAATACCCGCTTTACCGGCTGCTATAACATCCATAAAGCCTTCAAATAAGACAATTTTGCGATTTTTCCGTATGGCGCCCCTTGCCAAGTGGACATTATAGAGAACTTGGCTTTTTTGGAAGATAGGCGACTCCGGGCTGTTCATATATTTGGCTTCTTGTTTTGATTGTTCAAGAATCCTTCCCGAGAAAGCAATGGCCTTGCCGTTTTCGTTCATGATTGGAAACATGATGCGTCCCCGGAAACGGTCAAACCAGCCATCAGACTTTTCTCTTTTTATGGCCAGACCGCTTGCTTCGAGTTGTTCGTCGTCATAACCTTTGCGGCGAAGCGCCACTTCCATGTAGTTCCACTCAGGAAGGGCCCAGCCGATGCGGTATTTTTCAATGGTTTCCTGAGTGAATCCTCGATTCTCCAGGTAATCCAGCGCCGCTTGGCCTTCTTCTGTATTCAGCAAAATATGATGGTACATGTCCGCTGCAAATTCGTGCATTAAAACGAGCGGATCATCATTTTTTGCCTGTGCAGATCCTTTGGCATCAGAGGAAGACTGGACGTCCACTTCGATGCCCGAACGCTCTCCAAGCTTCGATAGCGCTTCTTGGAAATTGATGTTTTCAATGTCCATCAAAAACGTGATGGCATTGCCCCCCGCCCCGCAGCCAAAGCAGTGGAAAATTTGCTTATCGGCCGTTACAGAAAAAGACGGGGTGCTTTCCCCGTGGAAAGGGCAAAGGCCGAACCAGTTGCGGCCTCTTTTCGTTAGTTGGACGTACTCGCCCACCACGTCCACAATGTCCGCTTTAGAGCGGATTTCTTCGATCACTTCTTCAGAAATTCGATTAGACACTTTATCACCATCTTTATTTGCTTACCTTACTTTATTCGATGAAATTCACCAAAATCCTTCAAATTTCGACAAAAAGATGGAGAAGCTTAGCTACTTCTTAGTAAGCTTTAGCCACGATTCTTCATTATAAAACGTTTTTCGTTAAAAATCCATACATAAGGCTGACAAAGAGAAATTTTATATTATTCAGCCATAAGAAAAACCGCCTCGCCAGGCGGATCTCTCTTATTGCTTCTGGAGTTTCCCAAGAATCAAATTGGCTGTTTCTTCTACCGCCCGGTTTGTCACGTCCAGCGTTTCGCAGCCGATGCGGTCGACCACTTTTCGGAAGTGGACGATTTCTTCATGGATCCGGTCCAGTTTGGCATAATTGGCATCGTCATTCAGGCCAAGCGCAATCAGCCGTTCTTTACGGATATTGTTCAACTTTTCAGGCGAAATAACTAATCCAAAACATTTTGCGGGATCGACGCTGTATAATTCCGCTGGGGGGTCTACTTCCGGTACAAGCGGCACATTCGCCACTTTCAATCGCTTGTGTGCCAGATACTGTGACAGAGGCGTCTTGGAAGTTCTTGATACGCCGACAAGTACAATGTCCGCCAGCAGGATGCCGCGCGGGTCCCGCCCGTCATCGTATTTGACTGCAAACTCGATCGCTTCGACCTTTTTGAAATAATCATCGTCGAGCTTGCGCACGAGCCCGGCTTCCCCGATCGGTGCAGCATGCAATTCTTCTTCGAGCGCATCCAGTAAAGGCCCCATCAAATCTATTGCCTTAATGTTATGGCGCGTTGTTTCATGTTCGACAAAATGGCGCAGGTCTTTTGAAACCAGCGTATAGACAATGACTGCCTGCTGTCCTGCTGCCAGCTTGATGATTTCCTGCAAATGCTCTACAGAGTCAATATACGGAAAACGCTTCAAAACGGTATTTTGTTCGGTATTCAAATACTGGCTGATTGCCGCCTTGGCAACAAGTTCGCCTGTTTCTCCGACAGAATCGGAAACAATAAAAATACGCAAAAAGCTCATCCTGTGCACCTCACAATTCGTGGTTTTCTGAAAGAGATAAGAACGCCCGTGTAATATTCGTTTTGGTCAACCGCCCAATAACTTTATAGCCTTCCGGATGTTCTTCTACGACCGGCAATGCGTCGATCTGCTGATTGATCAGCCGGTTGGCTGCTTGCATCAGCGAATCGTTGCGGACACAGTATGTGATGTTCGGCATTCGCGTCATAATGATATGTACGGGAATTGCATTCAGGTTCTGGCTGCCCAAGCTTGTGCGCAGCAAATCTTTACGCGACAACACGCCTGTCAGGCAGGAATTTTTGTCCACAACAAAAAGCGTCCCGACGTCATCCAAAAACATTTGGCTGATGGCATCGTATACGCTGACATCGTCCCTGACGACTACAGGAATCGACTGGAAGTCTTTCACTTTCATATTGTTCATCGTATCGCTGATGTCCTGCCCCGGCTTTTTGCCGGAATAGAAGTAGCCGACACGCGGCCTGGCATCTAAAAATCCTGCCATCGTCAAAATCGCCAAGTCAGGGCGAAGCGTCGCGCGCGTCAAGTTTAGCCGATCAGCGATTTGCTCGCCTGTAATCGGGCCGTTCCCTTTGACGATCTGTAAAATTTCTTCTTGCCGCTTATTGAGCTCGATTGGACTCACCGCCTCAAATTCAAATATGTTATACTCAATACCAATTATTATATACTATTGCATGCTATATTGCGAAGAAAACATTGCCATGATACAATAATCGGGAATCAAATACCAGCGATGAAAGATTTATAAGTACCGCATTCGAGCGAGCAGGGACGGTGAAAGCCTGCGCAGCGGGAAACGGCGATCTGGAGCTGAAGCAAAAGCAAGCGGGCTGTTTTTTGGCCAATCGAGGTGGAACCGCGGGTAACGTACTCGTCCTCGGACATTTGTCCGTGGCGTGTGCGATTTTTTTATTTTATGGAGGTAATAGAAATGTCAATGGAAAACGTAGTAGCATTAGCCAAGCACCGTGGATTTGTCTTTCCGGGATCGGAAATTTACGGAGGGCTTGCCAATACGTGGGATTACGGCCCACTCGGCGTAGAATTGAAAAACAATATTAAAAAAGCTTGGTGGAAAAAGTTTGTCCAGGAATCCGCACACAATGTCGGATTGGACGCAGCCATTTTGATGAATCCGAAAACTTGGGAAGCCTCAGGCCACTTAGGCAACTTTAACGATCCGATGATCGATTGCAAAGCGTGCAAATCACGCCACCGCGCCGACAAGCTGATCGAAGATGCATTAGATGCGAAAAACATTGAAATGATCGTGGACGGCCTATCGTTCGACCGGATGAAAGAATTGATCGAAGAACACGAAATCAAGTGTCCGACTTGCGGCAAAGCGGATTTCACTGATATCCGCCAGTTCAACTTGATGTTTAAAACCTTCCAAGGCGTTACCGAATCTTCCACTAACGAAGTATATTTGCGCCCTGAAACGGCACAAGGCATTTTCGTGAACTATAAAAACGTCCAGCGTTCGATGCGCAAGCGCATGCCATTTGGAATTGCACAAATCGGCAAGAGTTTCCGCAACGAAATCACACCGGGCAACTTTACGTTCCGCACACGCGAGTTCGAGCAAATGGAGCTTGAATTTTTCTGCAAGCCGGGCGAAGATTTGGAATGGTATGCTTACTGGCGCGATTTCTGCAAAAACTGGCTGCTAGAGCTGAATATGTCGGAAAGCAATATGCGCCTGCGCGAACATGATGCAGACGAATTGTCCCATTACTCCAACGCGACAGTCGATATCGAATACAAATTCCCATTCGGCTGGGGCGAACTATGGGGCATCGCAGACCGCACTGATTTCGATTTGAAACGCCATATGGAATATTCGGGCGAAGATTTCAACTATATCGACCCGGTGACAAACGAACGCTATGTCCCTTATTGCATCGAACCGTCGCTCGGTGCAGACCGTGTAACGCTTGCATTCCTGGTCGATGCTTATGAAGAAGAAGCACTTGAGAACGATGACAAGCGCACTGTCCTGAAGTTCCATCCGGCGCTTGCCCCTTACAAAGCTGCGATTTTGCCGTTATCGAAAAAACTGGCAGAAGGCGCTACTGAAGTATTTGCAGACCTTTCCAAACACTTTATGGTCGATTATGATGAATCACAGTCAATCGGCAAAAGATATCGCCGCCAAGACGAAATCGGCACGCCATTTTGCATCACGTATGACTTTGATTCGGTTGAAGACGGCCAAGTGACCGTTCGCCACCGTGACTCAATGGAGCAAGTACGCATGCCGATAGCAGATGTGCAAGCTTACATTCAACAACACATCCAGTTTTAAGAAAAAAAAGACATCCCGCAAGGCTTAATCGCCTTCAGGGATGTCTTTTTTCTTATCAGGGAAAAACTCTGGCGTCCGCTCCAGCTGTTCGAGAAACGAACGGGATTTTAGCCGGATGCCCGCTTGTTCTTCGTAAATGGTCCGGACAATTTGTTTGAGCAGCGTTTTCGATTCTTTTTTCAGCGTCAGCGCTCCAACGCGTTCAATCGGCACAAAATAAAAGGTGCGGATTAATTTTACAAGCGCGGGGCTGAGACGGATGATATAGCGGTCGATATGAAAGCAGCGATGGCATAAAAAGCCAAGTTCCTGAAAGGAAAAAGCAAATTCTCCTTCAGTCGCACCGCAATTGGCACATTCATGCAATGTCGGGGTAAGACCGGCAACACGAAGCATCTTCCATTCGACAAACAGTGTAATCGCTTCCGGATCGTATTCTTCTTCAATCGCATGAAGCGATTGAAACAGCATATCGTAGATCGCCGGCTGCGGCTCATCCTGCTCAGTCAAACGGTCGATCAGTTCCGTAATATAGCTTGCATATGCAGTTGCCATGATGTCCTCTCGAATATGGCGCAGCGATTCGAGCTGGTCGCCTGCTTGCAGCGTGCCCATGCCGCGGCCTTTGTAAATTGAAAAAACCCCATGTGTAAAAGGTTGCGTGATGGCAGCCAAACGGCTTGCGGGCTTTTTGGCGCCGCGCGCCATACACGTAATTTTCCCCGCTTCTTTTGTGAACAGCGTGACAATCTTATTCGTTTCCCCGTAGGGACGAGTACGGATCACAATGCCTTCGAGCTGGTTCTGCATGGGCGGCGCTCCTTAGTATTCGTCGTCTCTGAAACCGAAATCGCGGAGATGCATGGATTTATTGCGCCAATCTTTTTGGACTTTTACCCAAAGCTCTAAATACACTTTTGTGCCAAGCAGATTTTCAATGTCTTTACGGGCACGCGTCCCGATTTCTTTCAGCAAAGCACCTTTTTTGCCGATAACAATGCCTTTTTGTGAATCGCGCTCGACCATGATGGTCGCTTGCACACGGATCATATTTTCGCTTTCTTCATCCGGCGCAATTTTATCGATGACCACGGCGATCGAATGCGGAATTTCCTCGCGTGTCAGATGAAGGGCTTTTTCACGAATCAGTTCTGAGATAATAAAGCGTTCGGGATGGTCGGTAACTTGGTCGGCCGGGTAGTATTGAGGGCCTTCAGGCAGACGTTC
>JASKZU010000035.1 GCA_030147455.1 Planococcus sp. (in: firmicutes)
TCCATCTTGCGTCCGGTATTGAATACGCTGATTTCCAAATTGGCAGAAGGTGAAGTCGGGTTTGCAATGGGCATGAACAATGCGTATATGAGCATCGGCAACGTACTCGGGCCACTACTTGCGGGCATCCTGTACGATGTCAACATCCTCTCTCCGTTCGTTCTTGGCCTTGTACTGCTCTTGATCACCTTATTTATCACAGTCGGCTGGCACCGTTCGCGCTCTGCTAAACTTGCCCGAGTTGCTGAATAAGCTTTGCATCGACAATCCAATAAGAATCGGGCAGGCTAGCTCCTATGCTAGCCTGCTTTTTTTCCATTTAACGGTTTTTTTATAAACTGCAGAACCATTTCAGTTTGCTTTTGTTCTAAGGATTTGAGGTTCTCTGTCTTTTTATGAGGTTTCAGCGTTTCAATGCCTTTACGCTCGGAATGATAGGTTGTATAATATTTGTATAATAAAAAACTACGGAATGAAGGTCATGCTATGTACAACATTAAAGCGGCGGCTAAAATATTGGATATGCCCAAAGTGACGATCCGTTCCTGGGAAACACGCTATAATGCGATTACGCCGGCACGTACAGAATCAGGCCACCGCTTGTATTCCGATCAGAACCTGGAAGATTTAAAGTGGCTTAAAATACAAGTACAAGAAAATGGCATGAAAATCAGTGAAGCTGTAAAACAATTGCATAGCTCGCGTAAGAAGTTCTATCACTCGGCCGAAGATTCAGCAACTCAGACACCTGCTGAATATTCCAGACAAGTGGAAGAATTATATCAGGCAGCTGCCGAAATTGACATCGACCGCTTTAATTACTTGCTCGATTTAAAATTTTCGATGTTTCATCACCAAACGGTTTTTTTCTCGATCATTGCGCCGCTGATGGTCCGCATTGGCGAAGAATGGGAGAACGGTGCCATCAGCGTTGCGCACGAGCATATGATTACGAACATTATCCATCAGCGCTTTAACCAGTTTTTCCGCGTTTTTCCGGTAGCGCCCCATTTGCCGAAAGTGCTGGCACTGAGCCCGAGCGGCGAGCATCACGGCCTTGGGCTGTTGCTGTTTTCGCTATTCCTGCGGGAAAACGGGTTCCAGGTCGTCTACACGGGGCCGGATACACCGCTGGAAGGGTTGGCGGATATGGTCGGCAAGCAGGATTTCAAATTGGTTTGCATGTCAGTCGCAACGCCCCGGACACGCCCGATTGCGGAACAGTATATTGAAGAGCTGTCGGCCGCTGTGCCCGAACTTCAATTTCTACTTGGCGGACAAGGCATTGACTGCGAAGATGAAACTGCCAATCGCTATTGCCTCGGCTACACGCTGGAGTCCTGGGAAGAATGGCTGGAAGAATTCAAAGCTTCTTATCCTGTTTCTTAAAACAAAAAACCATGCGCGAGTGAGTTTCACTTGCGCATGGTTTTCTTATTGCTTTTCGAGTTCCTGGTACGGCTTCATGAACGGCCCGCTGTCCGCTACTTCTGAATGATAAAGCGCTTTTAAGGCAAAGCTTTTCTCAAGCTCCATTTCCTTCATAAGCACCTTCAACCGTTTTTTCAGTTCAGGTTCCTGATTGACCAGTTTCTCCATATTCGATTTGATATAGCGCATTAAAATCCGCTCCTTTTTCTTTGATTATAACATGGGGGAATAAACAAAAAACGCATCCACTGTCGGATGCGTTTTTTTTCAGCCAACTACATGAAATACATAATTGACGAAAAATAAACAAGCAATAACGTAAAGGGCTGGAGATACTTCCCGCCATTTGCCGATGGCCACTTTCAATACCGGATACAACATAAACCCGATGGCAATTCCATCCGCAATGCTGTACGTAAACGGAATCAGCACGATAATCAGCAAGGCCGGGAACGTTTCACTCATGTCCTTCATATCCAAGTTCTTGATGTTTTGCAGCATCAGTCCGCCGATGATGATGAGAATCGGGGCGATGGCGCTGTCCGGAATGATTTTGATCAGCGGAATAAAAAACGAAGCGCTCAAGAATAAAAATCCGGCTGTCAACGCCGTCAGACCCGTACGGCCGCCAGCTGTCATGGCCGATACGCTTTCAACGCTAGCTACTGTCGGACTGGTGCCGAGAAAACCGGAAGCCATCGCTGAAACCGATGTTGCCTGAAACGCACGGGAATACTTTTCAGGACGGCCGATAAAATTCATCTGCCCATGAACAAGACCGATATTTTCAAATACCAGCACCATAGTCAATGAAAAGACAGCGACCCAAAATGTGGTGGTCCAAAAGCCGCTGAACGACAAGGAACCGAATACCGCAAACGCTTCTTGTGCATTCACGCCTGAATTCCCCATCTCGCTCGCATCGATCATGCCGAAGAAATAAGCAATGACCGTTCCAAGCACAATGGTAATCAGGAAGTTCCCAGGCACATTTCGCACGAACAGCACGATCGCAACCAAAAACGTCAGGATGGTCGCGAGCACAAGTGGATCTGCAAACGATCCAAGGGCCAAGATTGCACCGTCACCCGGCTGAACAAGCCCGCCCTTCTCGAGTCCCAATAACATGAGGAACAATCCAAGCCCTACCGTAATCGCTTCTTTCAGCGATTGCGGCACAGCTTCACTGAGAATTCGTGAAAACCGCGTAAAGGCGACAAAAACAAAAATCACACCCGAAACGAATACAACAGCAAGCGCTTCCTGCCAGCTCAAACCCATCGACTGGACGAGCGTAAAAGAAAACAACGCATTGATGCCCATACCCGGAACAAGCAAAATCGGCGCATTGCCCCAAAAACCCATTAACAGCGCGCCTACTACAGCTGCAGCTATCGTCGCGATAATGGCGTATTCGATCGGCATACCCGATTCAGACAAAATGACCGAATTAATGGCAATAATATAGACGACCGTGAAAAACCCGATCAAACCTGCCAGCAATTCACGCTTGACTGTTGTTGCGTTTTCGCTCAGACCAAAAAAGCGATCCAACCAATTTGCCATAAGACATACCTTCTATGAAATTAGCCCTCTCCCTACCCGCTCTGCCTGTTATCCAGGTAAGCCAAGATAGAAGTGTAATCCTAAAGAAAGCCGCTGTCAAGGCTTTCCGCTTGAAAGAGAATAGCCTGCGAAAAGACGGATTTACGATTGCGTATTGTCGGATTCTGAGAAGCCTGCCAGCGCTTTAGAAATAAAAAAACCGCCTGCTCCCCTTTCATTGGGAAACAGACGGTCTTGATTGAATTTGTTAAAGAACTTATTGCTTAAACGAACATTCCTGCGATTGCTGCACTCAAGAGCGAAGCAAGCATACCCGCTGCAATGGCACGCATGCCAAGACGCGCGATATCTGGGCGGCGGCTTGGCGCCAAGGCACCGAGTCCACCGAGCAAGATAGCTAGTGAGCTGAAGTTGGCAAATCCGCAAAGTGCAAAGCTGACGATGATGACTGTCTTCGGAGACAAGTTGGCAATTTCCGGCGCAAACGCTGTATAAGCGACAAACTCATTCAATACAAGCTTTTGTCCGATAAAGCTGCCGGCTTGAACCGCTTCTACCCACGGGACGCCGATTGCAAATGCAAGCGGGGCGAAGATATAGCCAAGAATGCCTTGGATAGTAATGTTATCAGCGCCGAACCAGCCGCCGATGCCGCCAAGGATACCGTTCAATAATGCGATGATCGCGATAAACGCCAAAAGCATTGCACCGACGTTCAATGCCAGCTGCAAGCCGTCTGAAGCCCCGCGTGCTGCTGCGTCGACAACGTTGACTGAGCGGTCGTCTTTTTCCATGACAAACTCTT
>JASKZU010000038.1 GCA_030147455.1 Planococcus sp. (in: firmicutes)
AGGCTGGTGCCGAGAAACAGCAGGGCGGGAACCAGAATCACGCCTCCGCCGAGACCAATCAACGTCCCGACGATTCCGGAAGCGAGGCCGACCAAGGCAAAAAGTAAGAAAATCATTAAAAATCCCCTTCGAACAAATCGAGCTGCTTGGGCGACAGCCCTTCAAAATGCAAGTCGTTCATTTCTTGAAATTGCTTGGCATCCCCTGCTGCATGACCGCCTGAGTTATTATTAAAAATGACGTAGACCTGTTCTGCCTGCTGTTCAAGCGCATGGACAACCGCTTGGATCTCTGCCAGTTCCTGTTCGTTATAGTCGTACAAATAGCGCACTTCGCGCCATTTTTGGCCACCTCCAGGATTGAGCCATCCATGGACATTGCGCCCGTGAAGCCGCATGAGCACTTTGTCTTTTCGGCTGGACCTTGCAACCAGCGGAATCGACCCATCTCCTGCTTGCGGTTCATCGCATACCGAGTGAATCAAGCCGTTTTCCCGGAGAAAGGCGAGCGTTTTATCCTGCATGTCGCCGGCATACCAGGATTGATGGCGAAATTCGACCGCTAAATCAAATTCTTTTAACTCTTCTATGATGCTGCGAATCTCATCTACATGATCTTTTTGGCAATCAAACCACGGCGGAAACTGCAGCAGCACCATCGCAAGCTTGCCCGCCTCTTTTAGCGGCCTTACCGACAACCGGTAAGCTTCAAACATGTCCTCGCGGCTGTCGAACGGGTTCTCGCCGCGTTGATGGCCGGTCATGCCTTGATAGGCTTTTACGACAAACTGAAAGTTGTCTGGCGTTTCGCGGATCCATTTGCTGATATTGCGTTCTGGCTGCACTGCATAAAACGAGGAATCCAATTCTACAATTGGAAAATGTGCACTGTAATCGACCAGTTTATCTTTTTGTTTTGAGCCGGGGCTGTAAACATCCGGATGGTCGCCCCAACCCGTCAATCCCACATAAATCATCGCGCTGCCTCCATAATCGTTGTTATTTCATGATAGCATAGAACGAAAAAGACGTCCTATCCAGAAACTGCGCTCTGGTTATTTTGAGCCTGAAAATTTTATCCCCCCCTTTTCTGCTACTGGAAAAAACTCATTTTTGCTTTTCCAAGAAACTTAGTGGACACCAAAAAAAGCCCTGCGCATTATGCACAGGGCTTTCGGGTAAAGCTATTAACCGATCGAACCTTCCATTTCAAACTTGATCAGGCGGTTCATTTCTACTGCGTACTCCATCGGCAATTCTTTTGTGAATGGCTCGATAAAGCCCATGACGATCATTTCTGTCGCTTCCTGTTCGGAAACGCCGCGGCTCATCAAGTAGAACAATTGCTCTTCAGAGACTTTCGATACTTTTGCTTCGTGCTCCAAAGAAACGTTGTCGTTTAGGATTTCGTTGTAAGGAATTGTATCGGAAGTCGACTGGTTGTCCATGATGAGCGTATCGCATTCAATGTTTGAACGGGCGCCGTCCGCTTTGCGTCCGAAGTGGACGATTCCGCGGTAGGATACTTTCCCGCCTTGTTTTGAAATTGATTTGGATACAATCGAAGAAGATGTGTTTGGTGCCAAGTGAATCATTTTCGCACCGGCATCCTGATGCTGGCCTTTGCCTGCAATTGCGATCGACAATGTCATGCCGCGTGCGCCTTCGCCTTTAAGGAAAACAGCCGGGTATTTCATTGTCAATTTCGAACCGATGTTGCCGTCGATCCATTCCATCGTACCGTTGGCATCCACGAACGCACGTTTGGTAACCAAGTTGTATACGTTGTTTGCCCAGTTTTGAATCGTTGTGTAACGGCAATAAGCATCTTTTTTCACGATGATTTCAACAACTGCCGAGTGCAGCGAGTTTGTTGTATAAACTGGAGCTGTACAGCCTTCAACATAGTGGACGCTTGCTCCTTCATCGACGATGATCATTGTGCGTTCAAACTGCCCCATGTTTTCCGAGTTGATGCGGAAATAGGCTTGCAGCGGCGATTCTACTTTAATGCCTTTTGGTACATAGATGAAAGATCCGCCTGACCAAACAGCTGTATTCAAAGCCGCAAACTTATTGTCTGCTGCCGGAATGACTGTCTGGAAGTTTTCTCTGAACAGGTCTTCGTTTTCACGAAGTGCTGCATCAGTGTCTTTAAAGACGATGCCCATGTCTTCGAGTTCTGATTTCATGTTGTGGTAAACCACTTCGGATTCATACTGTGCAGAAACACCTGCAAGGTATTTTTGCTCTGCTTCTGGAATTCCGAGTTTGTCAAACGTGCGCTTGATTTCTTCCGGCACTTCATCCCATGAAGTCTGGCTCGCTTCAGACGGTTTCACGTAATACGTGATTTCGTCAAAATCAAGCGAATCCAAATCTCCGCCCCATTGCGGCATCGGCATTGAGTAGAACAACTTCAACGCTTTTAGTCGTGAGTCCAGCATCCACTGGGGCTCTTCTTTGATTTTCGAGATTTCTCTAACGATGTCTTCTGTCAGACCGCGTTTTGATCTGAAGATGGAGACATCTTTGTCATGAAACCCATATTTATAATCTCCGATTTCAGGCATTTTTTTAGCCATCGTCGTTCCTCCGTTCTTCGTTACGATTTTTCTTCGTTGTGCACACCTTTTTCCATGGCTTTCCAGGCAAGTGTCGCGCATTTAATGCGTGCCGGGAATTTTGAAACACCTTGCAGCGCTTCAATGTCCCCGAGATCAACCGAATCGTCATACTCTTTTCCAAGCATCATGTCCGAAAAAATCTCGGACAATTTCAATGCTGTGTCTACATCTTTTCCTTTGACTGCCTGCGTCATCATGGAAGCGGACGCCATCGAAATCGAGCAGCCTTCCCCGTCGAACTTGGCATCCTTGACAAGGCCATCTTCAACTTGCAGCGTCAGGTGAATCCGGTCGCCGCAAGTCGGGTTGTTCATTTCGATATCGATGCTGTCATTTTCAATCGTCCCTTTGTTGCGGGGCGTTTTGTAATGATCCATGATCACTTGGCGGTAGAGTTGGTCTAAGTTATTAGAAGACATCGCTGAAATACTCCTTTGCAGAACGCAAGCCTTCGACTAAACGATCGACATCTGATTCGTCGTTGTATAAATAAAAGCTTGCGCGTGCTGTCGCTGTCACGTTCAGCCACTTCATTAACGGCTGTGCGCAATGGTGGCCGGCCCGGACAGCGATGCCGCTCATATCGAGCACGGTAGCTACGTCATGAGGATGAACTTCTTTTAGATTGAATGTGACGATGCCTGCACGCTTGGCAGGATCGGCCGGCCCGTAAATTTCAAGCCCTTCAATCGCGCTCATCTTGTCCATGGCGTACGCTGCCATATGGTGTTCATGTTTCTCTATTTCATCCAGGCCGATATCCTGCAGAAAGTCGATAGCTGCCGCCAGCCCGACTGCCCCTGCGATAATCGGTGTACCGCCTTCGAACTTCCAGGGAAGCTCTTTCCATGTCGAGTCGTACAAACCGACAAAGTCGATCATTTCGCCGCCAAACTCGATCGGCTCCATTTGCTCAAGCAGTTGCTTTTTGCCATAGAGTACACCGATTCCGGTCGGGCCGACCATTTTATGTCCGGAAAATGCAAAGAAATCACAATCTAAATCCTGCACATCGATCTTCAAATGGGGAGCTGCCTGCGCACCGTCCACGACCATCACCGCGCCATGCTCGTGAGCGATTTTCGCTACGTCTTTGACTGGATTCATCGTCCCGAGAACGTTGGATACATAAACCATTGAAACGATTTTTGTACGGTCAGTAATGGCCGCACGCACATTTTCAAGTGAAATGGTCCCGTCTTCCTCAAGCTCGATGTATTTCAAGATCGCGCCGCGTTCTTTCGCCAATTGCTGCCACGGGATGATATTGGAATGGTGCTCCATATACGTAATGACGATTTCATCGCCTTCTGAAACGTTCGCACGGCCGTAGCTTTGGGCAACCAAGTTGATGGCTGTCGTCGTACCGCGGAGAAAGACGACTTCTTCCATTGAATTCGCGCCGATAAACTGTTTTACCTTATCGCGCGCGCCTTCATACTTTTCAGTTGCGCGGTTGCCCAGTGTATGGACACCGCGGTGAACGTTGGAATTATCAAATTCATAATAGGATTTTAGCGCATCCAATACTTGAACAGGCTTTTGTGAAGTCGCTGCACTGTCCAAGTAAACGAGCGGATGCCCGTTGACTTCCTGGTTGAGTATCGGAAATTGGCTTTTAATTTCTGGGTTCATCAGCGGACTTTCCTTTCGATAACCTCCGTCAATTGCTTTTTAACGCCTTCGATTGGCAACACGTTTACAACAGGTGCCAGGAAGCCGTGAATTACAAGACGTTCAGCTTCTTGTTTTGAAACGCCACGGCTCATCAAGTAATAAAGTTGAATCGGGTCAACGCGGCCAACTGAAGCAGCGTGTCCTGCCGTTACGTCATCTTCATCAATCAAAAGAATTGGGTTGGCATCGCCGCGCGCTTTTTCGCTAAGCATCAATACGCGTGACTCCTGCTCTGCATTCGCTTTGGTTGCACCGTGTTCGATTTTTCCGATGCCGTTGAAAATGGAAGAAGCTGAATCTTTCATAACACCGTGCTTCAAAATTTGGCCATCGGAATTCTTGCCCCAGTGGATAACCTGTGTCGTGAAGTTCTGCTTTTGCGTTCCACGGCCGACAACGACCGTTTTTGTATCGCCGACAGAATTATCGCCGATCAGGAACGTCGTGTTATCGGAAATTGTATCGCTGTCGTTCATCAAGCCGAGCGCCCATTCGATGCGTGCATCGCGCTGCGCAACGCCGCGCCGGTTGACGTAAGTCGTAAAGCCTTCTGCCAAGACATCTACAGCCCCGTAAGTAACTTGTGCATTGTCTTCTGCAAACACTTCTGAAACGATATTCGCTTGCCCTTGTGCTTTTGGCACCGTGGACAAATAGTTTTCCACGTAAGTGACTGAGCTGCCTTTGTCCGCCACGATCAATGCGTGGTTGAAAAGTGATGCTTCTTCATTGTCGTGAATAAACACGGCCTGTACCGGCTCTTTAATCACTACATTTTTCGGCACATACAAGAAGATGCCGCCATTCAGCAATGCTGCATGCAATGCCGTCAATTTATGCTCTTCCGCTTTTACCGCTTCGGTCATGAAGTATTTCCCGACCAAGTCGCCGTGTTCGCGGATTGCTGTCTGAATATCTGTCAAGATGACGCCTTGCAGTTCCAAGTTTTTATCCAAAGAAACATAAGCCGGCGTGTTGTTGTGCTGGATATAAAGGTTTTTCTGCTCCAAGTCTACAATAGACTTGACTTCTTCTGGAAGTTCCTCAAGCGAAGAAAACTTAGCGCTTTCTACCGTGTGTACCGGAAAATCTGTAAAGTTCCAGTTGGTGATTTTTGTTTTGTCGGGTTTAGGCAGCGGCAGCGTTTCTGCTGCAGCCAATGCCTGCACGCGTAAATTCGTAAACTCTTCTGGTTCTGAGTGGGAAGCCGAGAAGGAGCGTACGTCCTGCTCGGTCAGTGTAAGATTTGTTTCAACCGTCACGTTAGTCTCTCCTTCCAATTATGCTTCTTGCCCTACAGTCTCGTCTTCGATGCCGAGTTCCGTTTTGATCCAGTCGTAGCCTTCTGCTTCCAGTTTATGGGCAAGTTCAGGCCCTCCGGATTTCACGACGCGGCCTTGCATCATCACATGGACATGGTCCGGCGTGATGTAGTTAAGCAAACGCTGGTAGTGAGTAATGATCAGGCAGCCGAACTCTTCGCCTTTCATTTGGTTGATGCCTTCTGAAACGACTTTCAATGCATCAATATCAAGACCGGAGTCAATTTCGTCCAAGACGGCAATTTTCGGCTTGATCATCATCATTTGAAGAATTTCATTGCGTTTTTTCTCACCGCCGGAGAATCCTTCATTCAAGTAACGCTGTGCCATGTCCTGCTCCATGTCCAATGTTTCCATTTTGCTGTCCAGTTCACGGATAAATTTCATCAACGAGATTTCATTGCCTTCTTCGCGGCGTGCATTCATAGCCGAGCGCATAAAGTCAGCATTGGTTACGCCGGAAATTTCGCTTGGGTACTGCATGGCTAGGAAAAGGCCGGCACGTGCACGCTCGTCCACTTCCATCCCCAATACGTCTTCTCCGTCCAGCTCGATTGAACCGCTTGTTACTTCATATTTAGGATGCCCCATGATAGCTGAAGCCAAGGTTGATTTCCCTGTTCCGTTCGGCCCCATGATGGCATGGATTTCGCTTGTGTTAATAGTTAAGTTTACACCTTTTAAAATCTCTTTTCCTTCGATTTCAACGTGTAGATCTTTAATGACCAAAGTTGACATGTAAATACCTCCATAAATGTGATTGAAGAATGCCTTGCACCCTTAATTAGTATCATTCTAATCTTAACTTATATCCATCTCAGTAGCAAATGTTAAAATCGGGAGTGAAGCTAGTAAAAAAGCATTTCGAACGCCAGTTTTTTCCGAAGAAACACTTGGCAGAAGGCTTATTGTTCCTAAATTTTCATTTTCAATAAATACGGGCTAAATGAGAATATATTTCAATAGATGATGCTTGCATGAAAGCATCAAAAGACCGTACGGAGAATAGATTCTCGGTACGGCCGCTTCAAAGGGCATATGTTGGGGAATTGCTGGTTCGTTATTCGCGGTGCGCTTGACGTTCGATTTTTGCCGCTACCGATTGGCCTTGGCGATAATCTTGTTCCCGGCGCTGTTCAACTTCAAGGATTTTTTGCGGGTCGTTTTGGTATTCGTTGAGTCCGTATCCATGTACGCCTCTGAATGCCTGTTCCATTTTTTCCGTCTTTTCAATACCTTGAGAATCGATAATAAACCATTCCTTTCGAGTTGTCGGATTTACTTTTACTAGTATACCCGCACTTTCTTGCTTTAAACAACCCGAATAAACTAATTTATCTGAAAATAGACCTATCGTCATAGCACTTGGAAATAACTAGTAAATAAACTTATTATATTGACGAGGACTAAAAAACCGGAATTCAATGAATTCCGGTTCAGCTTATTTTTTTTCTGAAGCTGTAAAACGATCGACAATAATTGCCAATGCCCCATCACCTGTTACGTTTGTTGCAGTTCCGAAGCTATCCTGCGCCATATAAAGCGCAATCATAAGCGCCACCATTGTAGCGTCAAACCCAAGCATGACTTCAAGCAAGCCGATTGCCGCCATGACCGCACCGCCCGGTACGCCGGGTGCTGCAATCATTGTAACTCCCAATACTAAGATGAACGGAAAGAAGCTGCCGAATTCAGGTGTTTGCCCGTTCAGCAGTAAAACACCGATGGCGCATGTCACGAGCGTAATCGTGCTTCCCGACAAATGAATGGTGGCGAACAACGGAACCGTAAAATCCGCTACCCGTTCTTTGACGCCTGTTCTTTTCGTTTGCTGAAGCGTTACAGGAATCGTTGCAGCCGAAGACTGCGTGCCGAGTGCTGTAAAGTATGCCGGCAGCATCGTGCGAATCAAGCGGAATGGATTTTTCTTGTTCAGTGCTCCTGCAATTGAATACTGGCTTGTAAGCATGATCCAGTGCATGGCAATAATCAAGATAAAGACGACGGCAAACAGCGAAAGAATTTCTTTTACTGCACCGCCATATGCCAT
>JASKZU010000040.1 GCA_030147455.1 Planococcus sp. (in: firmicutes)
ACGCCAATCCGATGGAGCACTGGATTGCCCAGCAGCTCGATTTATTGTCCATATACGAATACGAAACATACGACAGCATGCGGCCGCTCAGCTTTACCAACTGGGTAACGACCGATAATCTTGACTAGCCGGCAGAACCGAGCTATCAGGAAGATTTGGCTACAGTCGATCCGAATCATATCCGGATCAAAGGTGAATTGGAAGAAGTCGGCATGTTCGCTTCTTACCATGTCTATCCGTATTACCCGGACTTTTTGAATATTGAAGAAAAGTACACGGAATTTATCGATCATCGCGGCGAGCGTAACAACTATGCCGGCTACTTGCGTGATTTGAACGAATCTCATGATATGCCGATTCTGATTGCCGAATTCGGCATTCCGGCATCGCGCGGGATGACGCATGAAAACCCGTTCGGCTGGAATCAAGGCTTTATTTCCGAGAGCGAGCAAGGCGAAATCGTCAGCCGCTTGTACGAAGACATCCTCGAGGAAGGGCTGCTCGGCGGATTGGTCTTTACGTGGCAGGACGAGTGGTTTAAGCGGACTTGGAATACGATGGATTACGATAATCCTGATGAGCGTCCATTCTGGTCGAACGCCCAGACGAACGAGCAGCAATTCGGATTGCTCAGTTTTGATCGCCACAAAGTAAAAGTGGATGGCGAGGACGACTGGCAGGAAGGATCGATGCTTTATGAGAAAGACCAAGGGGCATTGCGGTCGCTTTCTATGGATTCGGATGAGCGCTATGTCTACGTGAAAGCAGCTTTTGATCCGGAAGAAGCGTGGTGGAAAGAAGATCGCTTCCAACTTTACTTCAGCGTCCGTGAAGACGACGGCATCGAAGTCGAAGACGGCTTCCTGGCCGATTTTGAGCTGACGATCGACGTGGAAGAGGCAGCACTTCAAGTAGCGGGCGATTACGATACGTTTTATTACGATTATCATAAGCAGTTGAACATGCTGCCGGAAGAACCGGATATCGAAAACAATTTCCATCCGATCCGCCTGGCGCTTAACAAGGAATTCACGCGTCCGGATACCGGCGAAGTTTATCCGTTCGATTACTACGAGACGGGTGAACTGCGATTTGGAATTGCAAATCCGGAGCACAAAGACTATGATTCGTTAAATGACTATTACTATTCAGAAGAAACCGGCATCCTCGAAATCCGCATCCCCTGGATGCTGCTGAATTCAAAAAACCCGGCGAAAAAGGAATTTACCGGGGATCTGCAGAAAGACGGCATTGAATCAAGCATGAAAGTGGACGGCATTCAGGCAGCGGCAGTTCTTGAGCGTCAAGGCCAGAAAGAAGCTGTAGGATTCAAGGACACTAAAACCTATTCGTGGGAAGAGTGGGTATTGCCGGAATCGCAAGAACGCCTAAAAGAATCATACGGCATTTTGCAAGAAGTGTTCGGCGAAGTAGAATAACAGGCCGCCAAAGAGCAAAAACCACCTGCACATTGCGCAGGTGGTTTTTGTTTTATACTTCCTCTTCTTCTCCGAACATTCCTTTTCGCTCCATATTGCCCCAGGAAGACTTTTTCCGGAACGCATTGATCAAACCGGTAATTCGCCAGAAATTGTTCAAAATGCGGTACCAGAAAGTTTCTGTCAGAGCATACAGATAAAGCACGACGATGCTCCCGACAGAAGGGTACTTATGATAGGTCCATTCTTCAAGCAGTACCGCAAGCGAAGACAATAGCGAACCGTATAAAACCATTACCAGCAGCATGACCAGTGCGATATCGGTGTTGATAAACGAGAACAACAGCCCGGCAATGATAATAAAATAACCAGTCACTTCAATAACGGCACTGAGCAGTTCGATAAACAAGTAATACGGATAGGAAAACATGCCGATGCCTTTATATTTCGGGTTGAACAGCATGCCGCGGTGGGTCCACAGTGTTTCCGCGAGCCCCCGCTGCCAGCGGATGCGCTGGCCTTTCAATGAGGCGACGTCGCTTGGTGCTTCGGTCCAGCAGACTGGATCCTGGATATATTCGATTCGCTGGTCGGATTTCTCGTCTTTGATCGAACGGTGCAGCCGGACAATCAATTCCATGTCTTCGCCGACAGTGTTTGTATTGTAGCCGCCGACTTTAATGACGCGGCTTTTTTCGAACACCCCGAAGGCGCCTGAGATGATCAATAAGATGTTGATTCGGCTGAATCCAAGCCGGCCGATCAGAAACGCACGGAAGTATTCGATGATCTGCATAATCTCGATCGGGCGTCTCGGCAAGGTAATTTCCTCGACGACGCCGCGGTTGATTTTGCAGCCGTTGGCGATGCGGACGGTCCCGCCGGTTGCGGTAACGCGTCCGCTCGAATCGATGATCGGCTTCATCGTTTTCAAGAGTGCATCTTGTTCCAGAATGGAATCTCCATCAATTGCAGCAAAATACGGATAATGGGAAAAATTGATGCCGGCATTCAAGGCATCCGCTTTGCCGCCGTTTTCTTTTTCAATCAAAAATAAATTCGGGTGAAGTGCAGAACGATACGCTTTGGTAATTTCACCGGTTTTAAAATAACGGCGGATGGCCAGATCGATCGGTTCCATTTGAAAATGCTTGAACAGCTTTTCGCTTGTCTGATCTGTGGATCCGTCATTGACCACAACAATTTCATATTGTGGATAATTCAAGCCGAGCAAGGAACGCACGGTGCCGACGACGCCTGCTTCCTCGTTATAAGCTGGTACCAGCACCGAGATTGGGTACGTATCCTTGCTGATTGACAGTTCCTCGATTTGTTCTCGACGGTTCAGCTTTTTCTCGCGGTTAACTTTGGGGCCGGCCACAAGAAACAGCAAAATATAAATGCTGCTTGCGGCAATCATATAACCAATAATGATATAAGAAAGGATTTCGATGACAGTGTTCATGAGGCGCTCCTGCCTTTCCGTGTCAATACGTGGCGGGCGATGTCGCGGGCATAGGCATCTTCGTGAACAGCAGCCGCTTCTTGAAGCAGCAGTTCGCCGTCTGTACAGGATTTGAGGCCCTCCGCACTGGAGTAACGGACCCACCAATTGGCATCGGCCATCGTTTTCAGCAGGCAGTCTTTAAATTCATCCAGTTTGCATGCACCGGCTAATTTAGCAGCATACATGCGTTCTTCCCACACTTCGGAGTCGAAGAACGGGCGAATCAATTCAGAGTTGGAAACCTTGCCGTACAAGCTCAAACTGTGCATCGCTTTCAGGCGGACTTCTTTTCTTTCATCATCCAGTTTTTGTTCGACGTAAGGAAAAGCGATGTCGATTTTTTGCTCTCCGCAAAACATGATAAAGGCAAGAAGCGCAGTTTCCGGCAAATCTTCTTTTTGCTGGATGTTGGAAACAGCTTTAGCCAATAAATCATCATTCAAGCGAAACAGCAATTCTTTAACCAACCCGCTGGAGATATCGTTTTCCTCGAGTTGTTCCGCAAGCAGGCGCTCTTCCTGAAGCGTGGCACATGTGCGCAGAGCCTGTCGGTATTCTTCATCCCGTTTGGTCAATTTGCGGTAATGCCGGTAGCAATCATCCCGCAAAGTATAGATTCTAAAATCTTCAATAAAGTAAAGGGCGTTAAGGCGTTCTGCCCATGCTCCCTTTTTTAAGATTTTCCGGTAATGAGCCGCCAAATAATGGTCGGCTAACGCGGAAACTCTTGCACGTTCTTCCCGTGACAGCGTCTGGTCTGAGTATTCATCCAGTAAAAGTTCGAGAATAGCGGGGGTCGCCTGCTTTTTAGGCAGTTCCGGAAACGAAGGGTTTTTGCCCGATACATAACCATGGACAGTTGAACGTTGAAGGTTCAGTGCTTGGATGTTGCTCTTATCGCGCAGCAGCGAACGCTTTTTTGAAGCAATCAAAAGCCCAAGCAGCAATAATTGAAGCACAACGAGAAAGATGATCAGCCATATGAATACTTTAACCATCGTTATCCCCCTTAATAATAGATAAAATATATCCATTTTCGAATTGATTTAAATGTTAATTAAAGACATTCTATCATGTTTTACCAGTTGATAGATAAGGAAAAGCAAAGGTTTTAGTGTGAATACAATATCTCCCAGACTAAGGACGCATCGATTTCCAGCTGTCGACATGGTGAATAGCCATTCCGCCAAAGCCTTTGTATGCTGCATAATAAGCAGCGACCATTTGCAGCTGCATCGCCATGTAGGATTCTCCGCGCTTCTCAAACGATAAATGGTCGCCTTCCAGGCTGTGCATCGTCTCAACCCCGATGACAACAGGCTTTTGATAGGCCGAACCAAGGCTTATTTCAGGTTCGGCAATTTGTGTAATGGAAGCTGCAGAATTCCGATAGGCCATCAATGTTACGCCGTCGGTGCGGGAAATCGCCCATTCCGCTAAGTTGCCGGTTCCGTAGCGATTGTCGTATGGAACTTCATCGAACCAAAAAGGCAAGTCAGCTTCTAATGGCAGCGCCAGCGAGTGGGCAGCTTGCAATGCTTTTAAAAGCAATTCCTGGTAGCGCTCGATCGTTTCTTCTTGTTGAGTATGCCAGCCATGATAGAGGTAGGGCTCGACATCCAAATGTATACCGGAAAATTGTTGGGAAGGCGGGTGTTGCTGCTGGAATTGAACGATCCAATCAATCAGTGAAGCGAGTGATTGGCTGCCCCCCGGTGCTGCCCAATCTGGAGCACCATCCAGCGCAGTGACCCGGATTCCTGAAGCGTTAGCCTTTTCAATAAAACTCGAATAAACATTAGCCGGAACAGACGCATCAATTTGCAAATGAACGGTATTGATGTTTTTCTGTTTCAGAAAATCGAGTGTTTCCTGGGGGGACTCCTGGAGACTTGCCGTATCCCAAAGCCACGTAGACCGCACCATATCGTTCAGGCCATGTGCCTGCACTTGAAACGCCCCGTTCCAAAAAACC
>JASKZU010000054.1 GCA_030147455.1 Planococcus sp. (in: firmicutes)
TCAACGATTTCGCCAGTGCTTTGGACGCTTCTGGCTCTTCGCTCGGCACGATTCTGCCGCTCATCTCAACGATGCTGACAGGCACGTTCAGGCTGGCAAAAATACATGCCAGTTCGACGCCGATAATGCCGCCGCCTATGATGACCATCGATTCGGGTATTTCTTGAATATCGAATATGGTATCGCTGGTAAAATAAGCAGCTTCGCTGATGCCTTCAATCGGCGGAACCGCCGGCCGTGAACCGGTTGCCAGAATGATTTTCTCAGCACGGATAATTTGTTCTTCATCGGTCATTTGAATGGAAATGGTGCTGTCATGCTGCACTTTGCCAAACCCATTGTAGACATCGATCTTTCCTTGTTGGAGCAAATGAGAAACGCCGTTTCTTAATTGTTGAACGATGTCATTTTTCCGCGAAATCATTTTGGGGAGCGAAAACGTCAGCTCTCCGGTCTCGATTCCCCAGCTTTTGGCTTTTTCGATCGTTTCGATCACTTCTGCATGCCGCAGCAACGTCTTCGATGGAATACAACCGCGGTTCAAGCAAGTTCCCCCAAGATCGCGTGCTTCAATCAATGCAACCTTTTTTCCGAGTTTGGAAGCCCGAATAGCGGCTACATAGCCGCCGGGGCCTCCGCCAAGCACCGCCACTTCATAATGAGTCAATAGAATCTACTCCTTAAACCAATAATTTATAAGGCTGTTCGAGCGCTTGTTTTAGTTCAGTCAAAAAGGCTGCAGCCGGAGCTCCGTCAATTACACGGTGATCGAACGATAAGCTCAACACCATCATCGGCCGGAGCACAATAACGCCGTCCACTCCAACAGGCTTTTCGGCAATGCGCCCAACTCCAAGAATAGCTGATTCCGGCTGGTTGATGACCGGCGTAAACGCATCGATCGCATACATCCCCAGGTTGCTGACAGTGAACGTGCCGCCTGACATCTCGTTTGGCTTTAGCTGATTGCTGCGCGCCGACTTACCAAGCCGTTTGCTTTCTGCCGTCAACGCAGAGAGGCCTTTTTGGTCGGCATTCTTAATTACGGGCACCATCAATCCATTATCGACGGCAACGGCAAGCCCAATATTGATGTCATTTTTATAAACAATTTCGTTGCCTTCCAACGAGACATTGACGTTTGGATGCTGCAGCAATGAAAAAGCGGCAGCTTTTAAAATGATTTCGGTATAAGACAACCGGAACCCGGTTTGCTGTTCGATCGGCTCGAGCAACTGGCTGCGCATGCTCATAGCTTGTGACATATCCACTTCTGTAGTCAACGTCACGTGAGGTGCAGTCGTCTTGCTTTGCAGCATGCGCTGCGCCACGACTTTTCGAATGCCTTCCATCTTCACACGTTTGCCGGCTGTGGCAGCCGGAACTAGAGCTGATTGTTTGGCGTTTTCCACATCAGCGCGTTGGATTTTCCCTCCAGCTCCCGTGCCTGTAACGTCCTGCAACTCCACGCCTTCTGCTTGTGCTACTTTTTTCGCCAATGGCGTTGCTTTTGATGTTGCTTTAGACGAAACAAAAGCGATTACATCGCTTTGATGAATCCGCCCGTTTGGTCCGGATCCCGGGATGTTTTCCAGCGCAACGTTTTCTTCTCTCGACACTCGCCGTGCAGCCGGAGTCGCTCGAACTTTACCCGCAGACACAATTTCATCAGTTGAATCATTTTTAACTTCCAGAGAGGTGGTTTCAGTAATTCCCTGCTCGGCTAAATCTTCTGTTTGAGGCTGGCGGGAGTCGCTCGAATCTGCTTGCTCTTTTGCAGACCCTGCCTCACCAGGTGCTGCATCCGGAACCTTTTCGCCTGCTTCCCCGATAAATCCGACGACGTGGTTGATCGGGACTTCACTGTCTTCATCAAAATACTTTTTCAGCAAGATTCCTTCATCATAAGACTCTACTTCGATATTGATTTTGTCGGTCATAATTTCAAACAACGGCTCTCCCACATCAACAGAGTCGCCTTCGTTTTTGAACCATTGCAGCAGCGTGCCCACTTGCATCGTGCTGCTAAGTTTTGGCATGAATATTTCTTTGGCCATTGGTTCGCGCCTCCTTTCTACCGGCGATTTAACGTTTCTTTTACGGCCGCGACGATATCTGCCACGTTAGGGATTGCGGATTTTTCGAGTTCCGGGTTGTACGGAATTGGTACGGCCTTCCCGCCCAAACGCTTGATGGGTGCATCCAAATAATCGAAAGCCTCGCTTTCAGCTATCGTACTGGCAATTTCTCCGCCGAACCCGCCGCGCTTAACGGCTTCATGCACGACCACGAGGCGGCTTGTTTTCTTGACTGATTGGACTATTGTTTCTGTATCCAGCGGGACAAGGGTGCGCGGGTCGATCACTTCTACACTGATTCCTTCTTTTTCAAGTTCCGCCGCCGCTTCGAGCGATTTGTGCACCATAATCGCTGTGGCAACGATCGTCACGTCTGACCCTTCACGCTTCACATCCGCTTTGCCTAAAGGAATCGAATACAGCTCTTCGGGAACATCCGATTTTGTTTTATAGCACAGCTTGTGTTCATAAAAAATCACGGGATTGTCATCGTCAATGGCTGCCTTCAACAGCCCTTTAGCGTCGTAAGCCGTCGACGGCTGAACAACTTTCAGTCCGGGCACATGCGCCATCCAGGCTTCCAGGCTTTGTGAATGCTGCGCTGCTGCACCGGTCCCAGATCCGGCCGGTGTACGAAGCACCATCGGCACTTTTCCTTTTCCACCGTACATATAGCGGATTTTTGCTGCTTGGTTGACCATATTGTCCATTGCTATTGTCATGAAATCCGAGAATTGAAGTTCCAGGATTGGGCGCATGCCAGTCAACGCCGCTCCAACTGCCGTCCCGGAAATGGCGGCTTCAGAAATAGGGGTGTTACGGATTCGTTCCGGCCCGAACTCTTCAATCATGCCCCGTGTCACACCAAAAGCACCGCCGTAAACACCGATATCTTCGCCAAGGATAAAGACGTCTTCGTTCTGACGCATTTCCTGGCTCATTGCTTCTCTAACTGCTTCTAAATAGGTCAGCTCTCTCATAACGTTTCGCTCCTTTGCTCCACTTTATGCATAAATATCTTCCATCAAGTCCTCAATTGTTGGCATCGGACTTTCTTTTGAAAACTCAACAGAATCCTCGATTTCCTTTTTGGCGTTTGCTTTGATTTCATTAGCCGCTTCTTCTGTCAGCAGGCCTTCACCGACCAGCGCATCACGGAGATGCATAATCGGATCTTTCGCCCGCCACTCCTGCTCTTCTTCGCGTGTCCGGTACTTTTTGGCATCGCTCTTCGAATGCCCTTTCCAGCGATAGGTTTTCGCCTCGATAATCGAAGGGCCCCCTCCGTTTCGGGCTCTGTCCACCGCTTCCCCCACACCGTTCATCACATCAAACACATCGTTGCCGTCCACTACCTTTCCAGGAATTCCATAGGCTTCAGCACGCTTCGCCACATCCTCTATATTCATCATCTCTTTTGCCGGGCCGGACATGCCGTATTGGTTGTTTTCGCAAATAAAAACGACCGGTAATTTCCAGATAGATACCAAGTTGACCGCTTCATGGAAACTTCCTTCATTAGAAGCCCCATCCCCGAAAAAACAGAGAACAACATATCCTTCATTTTTCATTTGGGAAGTCAGTGCCGCTCCAGCAGCAATGGCAAATCCCCCACCGACAATTCCGTTAGCTCCAAGATTGCCTTTATCGACATCTGCAATATGCATCGATCCGCCTTTGCCTTTGCAGTAACCCGTCGTGCGCCCAAACAATTCAG
>JASKZU010000091.1 GCA_030147455.1 Planococcus sp. (in: firmicutes)
ATATTGCTGCAGTGATCGGTTTTTTACTATTCATCACGACGCCATCTGAAAACTTCACATCCCAACAGGCCGTTAGCACTCCGCTGCCGGAAGGAAATACGGTCGTCGTCAATACGACCAAGGCCGATTTTGAAGGCATTGCCAATACGTATATCGAAGAGGAGATGAAAGATCAGCCGATTCCACTGCGGCTGTCGGTTGATGACCATGTCAGCTTATCTACTGAGCTGACCATCTTCCGCATCACGCTTCCGATTCTACTGACGTTTGACCCAGTTGTACTGCCGGACGGTAATTTGCTGCTCGAGCAGCGGTCGGTTGAAGTCGGACAGCTCGACATTCCACCCGAATCAGCGTTAAAATTGTTACGTGACTCAGTAGATTTGCCTGAATTCATGGAAGTGGTGCCGTCTGATGAAGAGGTGCTGCTGAAGCTGACGGAAATTCCGTTGGAGAATGGCATTTCTGTCCGGGCTACATCGTTCGATCTCGAACAAGACGATATTCGTCTGTTGGTGACGATTCAACCATAACCTGAGGAGGGCTTTGATGAAAACTGAAAAAGCGACGTTTGCAGGCGGCTGTTTCTGGTGCATGGTTCAGCCGTTCGATTCACTGGACGGCATAGAAGCGGTCGTCAGCGGCTACACCGGCGGCGATTTGCCGAACCCGACCTATGAACAAGTGTGCACGAACGCCACAGGACATCGGGAAGCGGTGGAAATCACATTCCAGCCCGACATTTACCCTTATGAAAAATTGCTCGATGTATTTTGGTCGCAAATCGACCCGACCGATGCCGGCGGCCAATTTTTTGACCGCGGCGACTCATATAAAACTGCCATCTACTGGCATAGCGAAGAACAGCGCCTGGCTGCAGAGAAATCCAAACAGGAACTCGGGCAGTCCGGCAAGTTCAAGCAGCCGATCGCAACGGATATTATAGAAGCCAAGCCATTTTACCCGGCGGAAACCTATCATCAGGATTATTACCAGAAAAATCCGGCCCATTACAACCGGTATTCAACAGGATCCGGGCGTAAAGCATTTATCCAAAGAAACTGGGGGGACGCAACATGAAAGAAGAACTGAAAGCGAAATTGACACCGATGCAATACCACGTGACGCAGGAAAACGGCACCGAGCCGCCATTCCAAGGCGAATACGACCAGCATTTTGAAGAAGGTATTTATGTCGATATCGTATCCGGCACGCCTTTATTCAGTTCGCTTGATAAGTTTGACGCGCATTGCGGATGGCCGAGCTTTTCCAAGCCGATCGAAAGCGCTGAAGTTAAAGAAAGCTTTGATACAAGCCACGGCATGAGACGGACAGAAGTACGTTCTGCCGAAGCGGATTCGCATCTGGGGCATTTGTTCCCGGACGGGCCGTCAGAGCTTGGCGGGCTGCGCTATTGCATCAACTCAGCGGCGCTTCGCTTCGTGCCGAAAGAAAACCTGGAGCAACAAGGCTACAGCGAGTACAAGCAGTTATTTAAATAAAAAGATGGCCCGGACTTCGGTCCGGGCCTTTTATCCGAAAGGAGGAATTGGGAATGGAACGCGCGTTTTACCAGTTTGCGCTGAAATACCGAGGCAAGCTCGAACACGATGATTTTTCACGTTTTGCCGAGTCGATGTTTCTGGATCACAGCTTCCCGAAAACGAGTTCTGATTTTCAGGAGTTGTCGCAGTATATCGAAGAAAAAGCACACCCTATCCTGACAGCTGCCACATTTGACCGAATGTGGGATGAATACCAAGTGAGTTGAGGATCTTCATTGCACTTGTTGTAAAAAAACAGTATGATTAAATCGACTAAAATTAAAGTGAGGTTTTTTGATGAGCGTCCACATTAATGCTAAAAAAGGCGATATCGCTGATACAATTTTGCTTCCTGGAGATCCGCTTCGCGCGAAATACATCGCGGAGACATTTTTGGAAGATGTCACATTGTACAACGAAGTACGCAATATGTTCGGTTATACAGGTACTTACAAAGGCAAGCGCATTTCCGTACAGGGAACGGGCATGGGTGTTCCGTCCATCTCGATCTATGTAACTGAATTGATGCAAGAGTACGATGTGCAAAAACTGATCCGTGTCGGTACATGCGGTTCGATCCATGAAGATGTGAAAGTACGCGACGTTATCTTGGCGCAGGCAGCTTCAACCGATTCCAAAATGAACGACATTATTTTCGGCGGCATTACATACGCACCAATCGCCAACTTCGACCTTTTGCAGAAAGCTTATGCAGCTGGCGTTGAAAAAGGCTTGAACTTGCGCGTGGGCAACGTGTTTACAGAGGACGTGTTCTACAACGAACATGCCGAGCACGAAAAATGGGCGCAATACGGTGTACTCGGCCTTGAGATGGAAACATCGGCTTTGTACACGCTTGCGGCGAAATTCGGCCGTAAAGCTTTGTCGGTTTTGACAGTGAGCGATCACTTGCTGACTGGCGAAGTAACATCTTCAGAAGAGCGCCAAACGACATTCAACGATATGATTGTCGTGGCATTAGATGCAGCAATCCAAGACTAAACGGAAAAAGACTGTTTCGGCAGTCTTTTTCTTTTAACCCCTGGCTATCTGGTGATGTGCCGGATAGCCGTTAGGTGACGAAGAAAGTGGTGAACGAAAATGGACGAAAAGCGACCGGGAGAAGAGCACCAACCCGAAGCGCCGATGACACAAGAGCCGAAACCGCACTTTATTCGGATGAAGACGTTTTACTTTTTGATGCTTGTCTTTTCCTTGATTATCATTACGGCGGGCGTCACTGTTTTTGCATTGACGTTCGGGGATGACAAGGCAGTCGAAGTAACAACTCCGGAACGTGTGGAATTCCAGAAATTCTACTCGGCTTATGACCAGATCCAAGGCGAATATTTTGAAGATGTTGAGCAGGAAGAGCTGATCAACGGAGCCATCAACGGAATGGTTGATGCACTGGGCGACCCTTACTCGGA
>JASKZU010000166.1 GCA_030147455.1 Planococcus sp. (in: firmicutes)
AGGATATTACAAAATAATTACATGCGCAATATAATTTTTACAATTTGTTATAAGAAAATTCAGATAAGTTAGTCTTAATCGCTTCTAAACGTTGTTGCAACAACTTCGGAAGACCTATGCACATAGTGAATATTTTTTACTAGTATATTAAACCATAAATAAAAAAAGTCCCCTAGAAGGGAACTTTTCAAATAGTAACTTATACTTTTTTCAAGACAAGCGATGCGTTATGACCGCCAAATCCGAGTGAATTGCTCATGGCATAGGACAAGTCGGCAGTGCGTGCCTCGTTCGCAACATAATCCAAATCGCATTCTTCGTCCGGTGTGCCATAGTTCATCGTCGGCGGCATAATGCCTTCTTTTAGCGCAAGCGCTGTAAAGATTGCTTCGATTCCGCCGGCAGCGCCGAGCAAATGTCCTGTCATCGATTTTGTGGAGCTCATGCCAAGCTTGTAGGCGTGCTCACCGAATACAGATTTAACAGCCATTGTCTCGTACAAATCGTTGTACGGAGTACTAGTGCCGTGTGCATTAATGTAACCGATGTCTTCGTTTGTTATACCTGCATCTTCAATAGCTTGCTGCATGGCACGTGCCGCGCCTTCTCCGCCTGGTGCCGGGGCGGTAATATGGTGGGCGTCACCGGTAGAGCCGTAGCCGATCAATTCTGCGTAGATTTTTGCGCCGCGTGCTTTCGCATGCTCGTATTCTTCCAATACAACGATTCCGGCACCTTCACCAATTACAAAACCGTCGCGGTTTTTATCGAACGGGCGTGAAGCAGTCCCTGCGTCGTCATTGGTCGTCAGTGCCGTGTTTGCCGTAAAGCCGGCAACAGACAAACGCGTGATCGGAGCTTCAGCGCCTCCCGTAATCATTGCATCGGCATCTCCGCGCTGAATTACTTTGAACGCATCCCCAATGGAATTCGTTCCGGAAGCACAAGCTGTCACCGAGCAAGAATTGATGCCTTTAGCGCCGAAATGGATGGAAACTTGTCCCGATGCCATATCCGGAATGATCATCGGCACGAAAAACGGGCTGATGCGGCGGACGCCCCGTGAGTTTAAAACGTCCATTTGGTTCTCGATCGTTTCCATTCCGCCAATGCCGGAACCGATCCAAACGCCTGTACGCAGCGCCGTTTTTTCGTCCAGTTCAAGTTCTGCGTCTTTCATTGCCATGATGGAAGCGGCCAATGCATAATGCGTAAAGCGGTCCATCTTGCGCGCTTCTTTGCGCTCGATATAATCTTCAATCGAAAAGTCTTTGATTTCTGCAGCCACTTTGGCTGGGTATTGATCTGCATCCAAACGCGTCAGCGGTCCTACGCCTGATTTCCCTGCTTTAACTGCTTCCCACGTTGTTTCTGCGCTGTTTCCAAGTGGTGTCACTGCACCAATTCCTGTTATGACTACACGACGATTTTCCATCTGTTTATCTCCCTTTCGCATATCCGTTTATTTTCCCCACTTCATAGCAATGGCGCCCCATGTCAAGCCGCCTCCGAATCCAACCATAACGACGATATCATCATCTTTGATGCGTCCTTCTTCCAGATCCTCGACCAGCGAAATCGGAATAGAAGCTGCAGATGTATTGCCATATTTCTGGACGGTTTTCGACATTTTCTCGACTGGCAAGTCAAGACGTGTACGTGCCGATTCCATAATTCGAATATTGGCTTGATGCGGAATCAGGAAATCGACATCCTCTTTTTCGAGACCCGCTTTTTCTATCACATTTACAGCCGATTCGCCCATTTGCCGAACAGCGAACTTAAATACTTCACGGCCGTTCATGATAAGATGTTTGTCCTGGTATAAATGTTCACCGCCAGAACCATCTGCCCCCAGTTCAAACGACAGGATGCCGCGGCCTTCGGACACTTCCCCGATAATCGCCGCACCGGCCCCGTCACCAAATAATACGGCTGTGTTGCGGTCTTCCCAGTTAGTGATCTTCGATAGTTTCTCTACGCCAACGACCAATGCGTATTTGTACGTACCGGCTTCAATAAAGTGCTTGGCAGTAATGACCCCGTACATAAATCCTGCACATGCCGCTGAAATATCCATTGCAGCTGCGTTAACAGCGCCGATTTGCCGCTGGATATCGCACGCCACCGACGGAAACGGACGGTCTGGCGTTACGGTCGCAACGAGAATCAAACCAATTTCCGCAGGATCGATGCCAGCATCTGCGATTGCTTTTTTGGCAGCTTCTCTTGCCATATCTGAAGTATCCTGATCGTCTTTAGCAATGCGGCGTTCCTCGATCCCGGTCATCGTACGAATCCATTCATCTGATGTATCCATGCGTTTTTCGAGATCGAAATTCGTCAATTTATCTTCCGGCAAACATCTGCCGGTCCCGATGATTCCAGCATTCATATATATGTCCCTCTTTTCGATTAACATCAATTGTTAGTACCTGGTATTAATAATACGTCATTCTATTATTGAATTCAAGTTGCTGACATATTTCCGACAAAATCTTTGGATTCATAATAAACTTTCTTTCTGTAGACTTAAGCTTATGCTATGATTAACTTAGTTATTCTTATACAGAGGTGAAAACAGATGAAATATATCGGAACTCTTTTTTGGTCTGTCCTAATTATTTCTACACTGAATTACGTAGTAAGTGCTGTTCAAAACGTGCCGTTTGATTTCATGAGCGGTATATATTTTGCAGTCGTAGTTGCAGTGCTGATCTTTGCGATGGATGCCATTATTCCAAAAGAAGCAGCAAAAGAATATTAATCATAAAAAAAGCGGAATCCACTTGGGATTCCGTTTTTTTTAACGTTTAGACCTTATATCAGAATCTTCAATTGATGTTGTTCGTCCATCGCAAGCTTCAATGAAGAGCCAGGGGATACGGTTCCTTTGATCAATTCTTTAGCAATGCGTGTCTCGATTTCACGCTGTATAAAGCGTTTGAGCGGACGCGCCCCGAAAACAGGGTCGGTCCCGGCTTCAACAATAAAGTCCACAACAGCATCATCGACTTCCAACGAGATTTGCTGCTGACTGACCCGCTTGGCCAGTTCTGCGAGCATTTTTTTGGCAATTCCGTAGAAGTGCTTGTCGGACAACGCATGGAAAATGACAATATCGTCAATTCGGTTCAACAGTTCCGGACGGAAGTGCTTGCGCAATTCCTGCTGAACAATATCTTCAATGCCGTGTTCGCTGCTTTCTGCTCCAATATGCTGTGAACCGATGTTCGATGTCATGATGACGACTGTATTCGAGAAGCTTACGAGGCGTCCTTGGCTATCGGTAATTCGGCCGTCGTCCAAGATCTGCAACAAGATATTGGCGACATCGGGATGCGCTTTTTCAATTTCGTCCAGTAGCACGACCGAATAAGGATTGCGCCGGACCGCCTCGGTCAATTGCCCGCCTTCTTCGTAGCCGATATAGCCTGGAGGTGCACCGACAAGGCGCGACACGCTATGCTTTTCCATGTATTCGGACATGTCGATGCGGATAAAATGGTCTTCCGAATCGAACAAATTGGCCGCCAGTGATTTCGCTAGTTCTGTTTTGCCGACACCGGTCGGCCCGAGAAAGATAAATGACCCGATCGGCTTTTGCTCGTCCTTGATGCCGGCACGAGCGCGCCATACTGCTTCGGTTACCAATTCCACCGCCCGGTCCTGGCCGATGACACGCTCTTTGAGCGTCTCGCCGAGGCGCAGCAATTTCTCCCGCTCGCCTTCAACCAGTTTCGTGACTGGAATGCCTGTCCAGCGTGCTACGATTCCGGCAACTTCCTCTTCTGTCACTTCTTCACGAAGCAGGCGTTCGCTGCCGCCTTCTGCAAGCTTTGCTTCAAGTGCAGCCAGTTCTTTTTCCAGTTCTGGGATTTTACCATGCCGCAGGACTGCTGCTGAGTTTAAATCATATTTATTTTCCGCCTCTTCAAGCTGGCGGCGGAACTGGTCGAGCTGCTCGCGCTTTTCCTGTATATGCTGAAGCGACCGTTTTTCTTCATTCCAGCGCGTTTGTTTTTCTTCAGATGCGGCTTTTAGCTCGCTGATTTCTTCGCGCAATCCATCCAGCCGCTTTTTGCTTGCTTCATCTTTTTCTTTTCGTAGTGCCTGCTCTTCGATTTCGAGCTGCATTAACCGGCGTGTAACTTCGTCCAGTTCCTGCGGCATTGAATCGATCTCGGTGCGGATCATGGCGCAAGCCTCATCAATCAGGTCGATCGCTTTATCCGGCAAAAAACGCTCTGTGATGTAACGGTCCGACATAGCCGCAGCGGCTACAATCGCACGGTCATGGATGCGGACGCCGTGATGCAGTTCAAAGCGCTCTTTTAGCCCTCTTAAAATAGAGACTGCGTCTTCTACAGAAGGCTCCCGCACTAAAACCTGCTGAAAGCGCCGTTCCAGTGCCGGATCTTTTTCGATATGCTGGCGGTATTCATCGAGTGTCGTAGCGCCGATGCAATATAATTCCCCTCTTGCCAGCATCGGTTTGAGCATATTTCCAGCATCCATCGCGCCTTCTGTTTTTCCGGCTCCTACAATCGTATGGAGCTCATCAATAAAGAGGATAATTTGTCCGGCACTGTCTTTCACTTGCTTTAATACAGATTTTAGCCGCTCTTCAAATTCCCCGCGGTATTTGGCCCCGGCAATCAACGCGCTCATATCCAATTCAAAAATGACGCGGTCTTTTAGCCCTTCTGGAACGTCATTGCGGACGATGCGCTGCGCCAATCCTTCCACAATGGCTGTTTTTCCGACGCCCGGTTCACCAATCAAAACCGGATTGTTTTTCGTTTTCCGCGACAAAATGCGAATGACGTTGCGGATTTCCTGATCGCGCCCGATAACTGGATCCATCTTGCCGTTTTGGGCTTGTTCCACCAGGTTCCGTCCGAACTGCTCTAATGGCGTTTTTTGTTCTTCGTTAGTGTTTTGAAATTGAACCAATGTTATCAGCTCCCTGATTTGTTTGACCTTCTTTGACTAATTTGATTATAAAAAATCCACGGCCAGTTTGCAACGAAATTGCTTCATGAAAAAAGCCTTTCCAGCTCGAAAGCGGAAAGGCTTTTTTATCAATTTAACGGACGCCGAGCGCCATTTTAGCATAACGC
>JASKZU010000171.1 GCA_030147455.1 Planococcus sp. (in: firmicutes)
CTTACCGAGCCGCCTTGCGGCATGCGGAATGCCACAAAGTCCAATACAAAGCCGAGTGCAGCAAAGATCGCAATCTCGACCATTAATAACACGCGTTTGTTTCTCATGAAAATTGCCTCCTCTATGGATTTGCACATCACCAGAAGGGCCGTTTTGATGAAAAATAAAAAACGGCGCCAGGATAGATCCTGGCACCGCTCGGGCCGGTTTTCCATCCACATCCCTGCGCAAGCATTAACTTGCAGGTTCGAAGGGTAAGAACAAAACGTTCACTCTCAGCCAAAAGCTCCCCTTGTGGTGTATACAATTAATTCGTTATTATTTGTATTGTACACAACGATAGTCTTGCTGGCAAGGCAGTTTTAAGAAGAGCCGATAGGGTAGGTAGTAACGAGCAGACATTTAGGAAAGGCGGTGTAGGCAGCCACACCCGGCTGCCAGTCCATGATTGATTTATTAAAAGACCTGATTCGAATCGAAAGCGACACAAAAGAAGGAGCCAACGAAGCACTCTTGTTTTGCTCTGCTTGGCTCAAAGCAAAAGGCGAGGAAGTCGTAGTGCATGACAACAACGGCTACCTAATGCTGACAGCGTCCAAAGGTACAGGATCTGAAACCATTGTTTGGAACGGCCATGTCGACGTTGTACCAGGACATGCTGAACAATTCGATCCGCTTGAAGAAGGAGACAAACTGTACGGGCGCGGATCTGCCGACATGAAAGCAGGCGTCGCTGCCATGATGCAGGCATTCATTGAACTCGATGCCGATACGCTACCTAGAAAAGTCGAACTCCATATCGTGACCGATGAGGAAATTGGCGGGCGCAACACATCCAAATGGCTCGTGGATAAAGGATACTACGGCGACTTTGTTATTTGCGGCGAGCCTACCCACTTAAAAATCGGCCTCCAATCCAAAGGCATTTTGCGAATGGATTTGACATTCCAGGGCAAGCCGGCACATGGCTCACGTCCTTGGGAAGGCATCAATGCCATCGAATCTGCCATGAAATTTCATGCTGGCATGCAGGATTTGCCGTTTCGCAAAGAATCAACCCAATATTATGAAGAACCGTCCGTTAATTTGCCGATCATCAATGCCGGCGACCGTTATAATGTTGTTCCCGAAACTTGCAACATGTCTTATGACATCCGCTTTATGCCAGGGCAGGATAAAGACGAAATCATTCGCCAGATGGCCGAACTTGCAGAAAGCGTCGGTGTGCAAATGACCTACAAAGCGAGCGGCTCCACACCCGCACTGACAACGACCGATGAACATCCTTATATCCAGACGTTGATGGCGGCTGTGGAAGAAACCCTCCATGAGCAACCCGTCCTTTTCGGCCAGCACGGCGCAGCGGATACACGCTATTATGCAGAAAAAACGGATGGGCAAGGCGCGATCGAATTCGGGCCGAGCGGCGATGATTGGCATGGCAATGCAGAGTATGTGCTGATTTCAAGCGTCCATGCTTATAAGGACATCCTTATTGCACATGCCGGATCCGATGTTTAAAAGCCGGCCGCTCGGGGAATGGATAATTACGACTTGAAACGAATGGAGCGATAATTATGGCTATTGGAAGACTTGTAAAATCAGCGATTAAATATGGACCGATCGCTTATCCGATCATCCGCAAAGTATTGAACAATAGAAAGAAGAAAGACGGCGAAGTGGTTGACACGACGCAAAACCGCAACAGCGGATCACGCAAAAAGCGCTAATAAAAAAGGACCGGGAAAAGAGTTATTTTCCCGGTCCTTTTTTATTAGGCGAAATATAATCAAGCAAAAGGCAAAGCAGCCCGGATCGCCAGGTAATCGCGCTTTATTCTTTCTGACGGCCGCACTGCACTATCATTGTTTAAATCTGTTTCTGTTTGCGGATCCGACTCTGTTTGTGTGTCTGTTTCCACATCTATTTCACCGTCAACTTCAATTTCCTGTGTTTCAGAACCAACAGCTGGTTCGGTTCCACCAACTGCTTCTGAATCTTCTTCCTGCATCTGCTGAATTTCTTCGAAACTGACCGGGGCTGGCTCCGGAAGCTCTGCATCTTCAACTTCAAAGTCATCTGCATACTCGGCTAAAAATGCATTCGCCATTTCCTGATAGCCAATGATATTCGGATGTACATCGCCAGCATTCGGCACCAGCTCTATACCCTCTTCCCCAAACCGATCGGATACCTCTACAAAAACAGCGCCTGCACGACTTGCCTCCTGCTCCAGGATTGCGTTCAAGCGGTCAAGCTGCTTGGCCGTTCCTTGCTTTTGGCTATCGCGGACATGCGGGTAAGCGAAATAATACCCCATCACGTAGACATCGGCTGATGGGGCGCTTTCTGACAGCTCAGCCAATATGGCAGTGATGTTCTCACGGGCGGCATTCAATGCAAAATCCGCCTGGATCTGGCCGAAGCTAAGCGAGCCCTCAGCTGCATTTGGCTGGACAAGGCGCAATAAATCGTTGGCTCCCGCAGAAATGGTAATAATATTCG
>JASKZU010000174.1 GCA_030147455.1 Planococcus sp. (in: firmicutes)
GCATCAATTGTACAGGTGCTGTAGACGAGAATGCCGCCCGGTTTCAACAGCTTGACCGCTTCATCAAGAAGCGCCAGCTGGATGGTTTGCAAACGGTCAAAGTCACCATCGGACTTGGTGTATTTGATGTCGGGCTTGCGTTTGATGACGCCGAGCCCGCTGCACGGAGCATCCACCAAAATACGGTCAAATTGTTTGTCAAAGCGTTTTGTGCTTTCCCGGCCGTCTCCAACCAATGCTTCGACTTGCTTATGCCCAAGGCGCGCGACCGTTTCTTCGATCAATTTGATTTTATGCGGATGCAAATCCATCGCAAACACTTTTCCCGTGCCCTCCAACTTTTCAGCGATGTGGCTTGTTTTCCCTCCAGGTGCTGCACACATATCCAGCACCGTCATTCCCTGTTCGAGCTGCAGGGCGTACGCCGGCAGCATCGAGCTCTCATCTTGAATGCTGATAAAGCCTTTTTCAAAAGCTTGCGTACGCACAGGCTGCCCGTTAGTGACAATCAAGCATTCCGGGATAATGCGGCTCGGTTCAGCCGATAACCCTTCTGATTCAAGCATCTCTATGGCTTCCTGCACTGTTGCCCGAACCGTGTTGACACGCACTGTCTGCGCAGGGGCTTTATTGTTTTCAAGTGCCATTTCACGGGCATGCTGCAACCCGAACTGCTCGGCCCATCTGCGGATCATCCATGCGGGATGGCTTGTCTCGATCGAGATTTTTTCGATCGGATCGGCGATTTCGTTATAAGAACGCACGCCTTGGCGCTGCACTGAACGCAAAATGCCGTTGACGGCAGAGGCAATTCCGCCATGTCCTCTCCGTTTAGCGATTTCCACTGCTTCGTTGATCACTGCATGGAAAGGAATCCGGTCCAAGTAAATGATTTGGTAAAGTGACAGACGCAGCAATGTCCGCACCCACGGATCGATCTTTCCTTTGATGAACGGCGCCAAATAATAATCGAGCGTCATCTGGTGCTGAAGCGTCCCGTAAGTGATTTCTGTCAACAGCCCTCTGTTTTTCGCTGAAATGCCGTAGCTGTCCATCGTTTTGTTCAATAACAGATTGCTGTAGGCTTGTTTGCTTTCAACAGCGAACAAAATAGACAGCGCTGCATCCCGGACGTTGCCATGGATTTTTTTGTTTTTCATTGGAACAAATCTCCTGCCTGTAATTTCGGTCCACGCAAATAGTCCTGTGCGCTCATTCGTTTTTTGCCGGCTGGCTGCAATTCTTTGATGGCGAGTTTGCCCCTGCCGGTCTGGACGATAATGGCATCATCCGCTAGTTCTGTTACTTTGCCGGGGGTTCCTGCAGAATCGGCGTCTGCGACCTCAGCCCACCAGATTTTCACATTGTTTTCTTCCAACACGGTAAATGCTACCGGCCACGGGTGCAAGCCGCGGATTTGGTTGTACAAATCGCGCGCCGATTTTGACCAGTCCAGCCGTTCCTGCTCTCTCGTAATGTTGCGGGCGAACGTCACTTGCTCTTCGTCTTGCGGAATGCGCTCGTTGGTCCCATCAATGATTGAGGGCAACGTTTCTTTTAACAGCTCTACGCCGGCAGCACTGAGTTTTTCGAACATGCTGCCCGTGTGGTCTGTTTCTTCGATCGGTACAGCAGTTTGCGAAATGATGTCCCCGGCATCCAGGCGGTCGACCATATACATGATCGTTACGCCTGTTTGCTCTTTACCGTCGATAATGGCTTGATGAATCGGCGCGCCTCCCCGGTATTCCGGAAGCAATGAAGCATGCACGTTGATGGCGCCAAGCCTTGGCGCTTCCAGAATTGCCGTCGGCAGGATTTGTCCGAATGCTGCCGTGACGATCAAGTCAGGCGCTAAATCCAGAATAACCTTGGCCTGAGCAGGGTCTTTTAATTTTTCCGGCTGGTAGACCGGCAGTCCAAGAGCAAGTGCCGCTTCTTTTACAGGCGTCGGCGTCATGATTTTTTTCCGGCCGACGGGGCGATCCGGCTGGGTCACGACAGAAACGATGTCATGTCCCTGCTCGACAAGCATATTGAGGATGGGCGCTGAAAATGCCGGCGTTCCCATAAAGACGATTTTGGTCAAAGCTGTTCCTCCTCTTGCTCGCGGATCATTTCATCCAACTCTTCCTGGCTCACATATTTTCGGATCTTCCCGGTAAACAGCACGCCGTCTAAATGATCCATTTCGTGAAGGATGGCGCGGGCTTCATAACCTTCCGCTTCCAGTTCGTACCAGGAACCATCCCGCTCTTGCGCTTTGATTTTGATGCGGCCGTAACGTTCGACTTCCCCGAAAATTCCCGGAAAGCTCAAGCAGCCTTCGATGTCGGTCTCCGCGCCTTCAAACAACGCAAGTTCCGGATTGATCATTTCGATCGGCTCCTGCCCTTCCTGAAAGTCAACAATCGCCACGCGCTGCGATACGCCAACTTGCGGTGCAGCGATGCCGACGCCATCTGCCTCAATCATCGTCTCATGCATATTGTCCAGCAGTTTAACCAGTTTTCCGTCAAATACGGTCACGGTTTCACAAGGTGTTTCCAATACTTTATTGGGATGTTTTACGATTTCAAGAATGGTCATTTAAATTCCTCATTTCTGCTACATGACTGTTGTAGGGTTCATGTCGATCGACAGTGTCGCCCCGGTTTTGATCCAATCGCTGCGGTAGATTTTAATCAACTGCTGCAACACTTCAGCCAGCTTCGGTTCTGATTTGTATTTTATCAAACATTGATAGCGATATCTATTGTTCACGCGGGCAATCAGCGATGCGGACGGCCCGATGATGAGCGTTTTCTGCGACAGCTGGTGGCGCAGATATTCCGTCATTTGTTCGGCATAGCCGGATACCGTCATCAAGTCCTCGTGGGTAAACTGAATATTGACGACGTAATAATACGGCGGATATCCGCTGGCACGCCGCATCGCCATTTCCTGCTCGAAAAACGGCTCGTACAGCTGGTCTTTCGCCAGCGTAATAGCATAATGCTCAGGCGTATATGTTTGGACATATACTTCGCCGGGCAATATGTCGCGTCCTGCACGGCCGCTCACCTGCGTCAATAATTGATAGGTTTTTTCCGCCGCACGGAAGTCCGGCAGGTGCAAAGTCGTATCTGCCGACAAGACCCCCACCAGCGTGATGTTCGGAAAATCCAGCCCTTTTGCGATCATTTGCGTGCCGAGCAAAATGTCTGCACGCCCTTCGCCAAAAGCGGTCAAGATTTTTTCGTGTGCGCCTTTGTTGCGGGTCGTATCCACATCCATTCTCAGGACGCGTGCATCCGGCACAAGCTTGGCCAGTTCTTCTTCAACTTTTTGTGTACCCGTGCCAAAAAAGCGGATGTGGTCGCTTTCGCATTCCGGACATTCCTTCGGGACCGGTTCATCATAACCGCAGTAATGGCATTTCATGCGTTCACTTGCCCGGTGGTACGTAAGCGAAATGTCGCAGTTCGGGCATTGAAGGACCGTTCCGCAGTCACGGCACAAGACAAATGATGAATAGCCGCGCTTGTTCAGGAACAGGACGACCTGCTCGTTTCGGAGCAGCCGTTCGCGGATCGCTTCTGCGAGTTCGATTGAAAACATCGAGCGGTTGCCGGTCCGCAGTTCTTCCCGCATGTCGACAATGTGCACTTCCGGCAAAGGCTGGTTCTTGGCGCGGTTTTTCAGCGTCAACAACCCATACACGCCTTTTTGCGCACGGGCATAGGATTCGAGCGAAGGGGTGGCACTGCCCAGAATGACTGGGCACTGGTGATGACGGCTGCGCCAAATAGCGACATCCCGCGCATGATAACGGGGGGCGTCATCCTGTTTATAGCTGGATTCGTGTTCTTCATCGAGGATGATCAACCCGAGGTTTTGAAACGGTGCAAATATGGCAGAGCGGGCGCCGACGACGACTTTCACTTCGCCGCGTTGAATCTTGCGCCATTCATCGTATTTTTCACCGGCCGACAACCCGCTGTGCAATACCGCCACTTGGTCGCCAAAACGCTCTTTAAACCGAATCGTCATTTGCGGGGTCAACGAAATTTCCGGCACGAGCATGATGGCTTCTTTGCCTTCTTGAAGCACTTCGGCGATCGTTTGCAGGTAAATTTCGGTTTTTCCGCTGCCTGTAATGCCGTGAAGCAAAAACGTCTTTTCTTCGTGCAGCGATGCTTGAATCGATTTAAACGCTGTTTGCTGTTCACCAGTCAATGACAGCGCATGTTTATGTTCGATCGCGGCCAGCATCTGTGGATCCCTGTAAGATTCCATCAGCGAATAACTTGCTGCGCCTTTTTCCACCATCGCATGGATGGTAGCAAGTGAAACGCCGGCTTCTTTTTGAAGGTGGCCGGCTTCGAGCGTAGCGCCGGCATTCCTTATGAAATACTGCTGAAGCTTCAGCTGCTGCTTGGCATTCGCTCGGATTGACAGGTTTTCAAGCATTTCGGTGGAATCTGCAATATGCACCATTCGGACATTTTTCACAGCCGTTTTTTGCTGGATGTTCGTGTCCGCAAATACCGTCCCTTTATCCATTTCTTTTTTCATGAGCCCAAATACCGGTTCCGCTTCCTGCGCACGCACAAAATCTCTCGTGCCAAAATAAGGGCGGAGTTCCTGCGGCAATTGCTCAACCGGTGCATTTAAAACAAAGCGTTTCTCGTATTTAGCGCGCAGTGCAGCCGGAACCATCACTTGCAGCGCGTCAATTTCAAAACAGACAGTCTGGCGTTTCATCCATTGCGCCAGTTCAAGCATTTCGCTGTTCAAAACCGGTTCGACGTCCATTAATTCATGAATTGGCTTTAAGCGTTTCGGATCGAATTCTGAAGTTTCTTTTATGCCGGTAATAAACCCCAGCACTTTTCGGTTGCCAAAAGGAACCTTGACACGCATGCCAGGCTCTGTGAGTGCAGCGAATTTATCCGGTACGGCATAATCAAACGGCCGGTCGATGGGATGCGCGGCAACATCCACAATCACTTCTGCGATCATTTCCGGAATTCCTTTTCCGTGATCAGCGCCAGCAATTCCTGGGCCAGCTGTTTTTTCGGCATGATTGGAAACGTTTGTTCAAATCCACCGCGTCCAAAAACAGTTACTTCGTTCGTGTCATGGTCGAACCCTGCCTCTTCTGCACTGACATCATTAGCGATGATATAGTCGGCATTTTTGCGCGCCAGCTTGTCTTTTGCGTACTGCGCTACCGAATCGGTCTCTGCCGCGAAACCGACCAGCACTTGCTGCTGCTTTGCATGGCCGAGCTGCTGCAAAATGTCTGCAGTACGCTCGAGTTCGATAACGGCATTGCCTGCTTTTTTCTTGACTTTATGGCTTGCGATGACTGATGGCCGGTAGTCTGCGACTGCCGCGGTTTTAATGACCAAGTCTGCCGTCTGGAATTCCGCCATGACCGCTTCCAGCATTTCTTCTGCACTTTCCACTGGAACTTTTGTTACACCGCTTGGCGTCGGCAATGAAACCGGGCCACTGATCAAAATGGTTTCGGCGCCAAGTTCTGCTGCTGCCGCTGCCATCGCATAGCCCATCTTGCCGCTCGAAAAATTCGTTAAAAAACGCACAGGGTCGATGCGTTCGCGTGTCGGCCCTGCTGTCACCACCACTTTTTTTCCCGCCAACAAACGGTCGCGCGTGAAATGCTGCGCTACCAGTTCTGTTATTTTTTCGGGCTCTTCCAATCGGCCTTTGCCGACATAACCGCATGCCAAAAAACCTTCTGACGGCTCAATAAAACGAATGCCGTCCCGGTGAAGCCGGTCGATGTTCCGCAAAACTGCGGGATGATCGTACATATGGACATTCATGGCCGGAGCCACCCAGACAGGCGCCGTAGTGGCGAGCAATACTGTGGTGAGCATGTCATCCCCAAAACCATGGGCCATTTTTGCAATGGTATTGGCTGTTGCCGGCGCTACGATAACCAAATCCGCCCAGTCTGCCAAATCGATATGTGCAATGACCGAAGAATCTTTTTCATCAAATGTGTCGAAGAACACATCGTTCTTCGACATGACCTGAAACGACAGGGGCTGGACAAATTGCTTGGCTGACTCGGTCATGATGACCTTTACTGTTGCTCCGGCCTGGGATAGTTTACTGACGAGTGCGACTGCTTTATATACGGCGATTCCGCCGCTGACACATAATAGGATTTTCCGATTTGCCAACACCGTTAAACACCCTTTCTAAACAACAAACTCCCAAAGAACATATTTGCTCTGGGAGTCGTCAATTGAGTTCATTGGTTAAATTTCGTCTTCGTAAATAGCAGATGCATCTTGTTGTACAGGGGTTAACACGCCCGCTGCAATTTCTTCAAGAGCTTTGCCGACTGCTTTGTGGGATTCATAAGCTTTCAATTTGCCATCTTCGTGTTCATGCAATTGGCGTGCTCTTTTGGATGCCAGGGCAACCAAAGAGTATTTCGAATCGATGCGGCTTTTTAGTTTGTCTACGGATGGGTATAACATCAGGCATTCTCCTTTAGCATATCTAGATATCTTTTTTCGACACGTTCGCGCTTGCAGTGTTCAGCGATGATGATTGAATTGATGCGGTCGCATGCATTTTCAACTTCATCGTTTTCCACTACATAATCATACAGGTTCATCATTTCCAGTTCTTTTCTGGCGGCATTGATCCGTGAAGCGATGACTTCATCTGATTCAGTGCCGCGTCCGACAAGACGTTCTTCAAGCTCGGACAAGCTTGGCGGCGCCAGGAAGATAAACAACCCATCAGGCACTTTGTCGCGCACTTGGGCAGCTCCCTGAACTTCGATCTCCAAAAAGACGTCACGGCCGGCATCACGCATTTTGTTGACATAGTCCAACGGCGTTCCATAGTAATTGCCGACATACTCGGCATATTCCAAGAGACGCCCTTGTTCGATCAACTCTTCAAACTCGTAACGGGTCTTAAAGAAATAGTCTTCTTCGTCCACTTCACCTTCACGCGGAGAACGCGTTGTCATTGAAATGGAATATTCGTAGTTTGTATCCGGCTGTTGAAACAGCTCTTTTCGCACCGTGCCCTTGCCGACGCCCGAAGGCCCCGACAGCACAATCAGCAGTCCGCGATGTTTTCTCATGTTATCCCTCACTTGCCTTGTCATCATTTTCTTCTATACGCGCAAGAGCTGTCTCGACCGACAAAGCGGAGATGACCACATGGTCGCTATCCGTAATGAAAATCGACTTGGTCTTCTTGCCGCCTGTCGCATCGACGAACAATCCTTTGCTGCGCGCTTCTTGCACCAATCGCTTGGACGGCGCTGAATCCGGCTGTATAATCGCCACAATGCGGTTTACTGCTACCGCATTGCCCGATCCAATCGATATGAATTTCACTTTCGCCTTCATGCTCTTCACCGCCATTGATGCTTATTAACGTGTTCGCTTTGAAACTAACTGTCTTATTATATCATATTCTTCCCTGAAAATGATAAGATGGAACAAAACGATTTGAAAGAGGGATTTTTCATGGCATTTGATGGATTATTTACGAAAGCGATGACCGGCGAGCTTCAGCAGCTGGTCACCGGAAGGATTTCAAAAGTTCATCAGCCTAACCAGCTCGAACTGCTTCTGCACATTAGATCACAAGGAAAAAACCATAAATTGCTTGTGTCGATTCACCCGTCTTATTCGCGTATCCATTTGACGAATACGGTGAACGTCAACCCATCAGAGCCGCCGATGTTCTGCATGCTGCTGCGCAAACATATCGAAGGCGGCGTTATCACGAGTGTGACGCAGCACGGGGCGGACCGCTTGATTATTCTAAAAATCCGCGCAAAAAATGAAATTGGCGACGATATTGAACGTGAGCTTCACGTGGAAATGATGGGACGCCATTCGAATGTCATTTTAATTGATGCAACGCGCAACATGATTCTCGACAGCCTGAAACATTTGCCGCCGAGCGTGAACTCTTACCGGACCATTTTGCCTGGACAGGATTATATCTTCCCGCCATCTCAGGACAAACGCGATCCTTTTGGGGAAGATGCTCAATTTTCCGGACTCAGCGACAAAGAAATCGTTTCGGAATTCGCCGGATTTTCTCCGCTGACCGCTAAAGAACTTCATTACCGGCTCGAGCATGACAGCGAAAGTG